>DASTVY010000345.1:0-6363 GCA_035758865.1 Sphingomicrobium sp.
AAGCCGGGCCGCAAAGCCCATTACGAGCCGGAAAACATCAAACTCGAGAAGCGGCTTACCTTGTGGACCGGGCTCGGCATCGCCGGAATGCTCGCGCCGGGTCTCATCGCCTGGAACGAATATGTCAGCGTTCCCGCCGACGCCGCAGTGATCGAGGCGACAGGCCAGCAGTGGCAGTGGGGTTTCCGTCTGCCTGGACCGGACGGCGTGCTGGGCACCGCCGCGGTCACCCATATGTCAGCGGATAATTCGTTCGGCCTCAATCCGCGCGACCCGCATGGCCGCGACGACATTCTGATCGAAACGAACGAGCTGCACCTTCCGCGTGGCAAGCCGATCAAGATGGTTCTGCGCTCAAAGGATGTTCTGCACGATTTCTACGTGCCTGAATTCCGCGCCAAGATGGACCTAGTGCCGGGCATCGTCACCTATTTCTGGCTGACTCCTACCCGCACCGGCACGTTCGACATTCTCTGCGCCGAGTTGTGCGGTGTCGGGCATCACCAAATGCGCGGGACGATCGTCGTGGAGGAACAGGCCGCCTTCGATGCATGGTTGGCGGAGCAAATGACCTTCGGCCAGCTGCTGGCCCAGAACGAAGCCGCCCAGGCGCCTCAGTTGGCCCGGGCCGATGTCACAACGCCTGCGGTCGGGGAACACTAAATGGCGACGGTTACCTTAGCTGACGACTTCAAGCCGCTGTTCCATCCAAAGACCTGGATCGGGAAATATGTCTTTTCCCAAGATCACAAGGTTATCGCGATCCAATATTCGCTGACCGCGATCGCCATCGGCCTGGTGGCGCTGGTGATGTCCATATTGATGCGGCTTCAGCTTGGATTTCCGGACACGTTCCACTTCATCCAGCCGGACAACTACCTCCAGTTCGTGACCATGCACGGCATGATCATGGTGGTCTATCTGCTGACTGCACTGCTGCTCGGCGGGTTCGGCAACTATCTGATCCCGCTCATGGTCGGCGCGCGCGACATGGTGTTCCCCTATGTCAACATGCTGAGTTACTGGGTCTACCTGCTCGCGGTTCTGGTGCTGGTCGGAAGCTTCTTCGTTCCTGGCGGGCCGACCGGGTCCGGCTGGACGCTCTACCCGCCGCAGACCATCCTCGAGGGAACGCCGGGTCACGAATATGGCATCATCCTGATGCTGACGTCGCTCGCCCTGTTCATCATCGGCTTCACCATGGGGGGTCTCAATTATGTGGTGACCGTCCTGCAAGCGCGTACCAAGGGCATGACACTGATGCGGATGCCCTGTTCGGTATGGGGCATTTTCGTTGCCGCCATCATGGCCCTGCTCGCGTTCCCGGCGCTGTTCGTGGCCTGCATCATGATGCTGCTCGATCGAATCGCGGGAACCAGCTTCTTCATGCCGGCCATCATGTCGATGGGGAAGGATCTGGGATATGAGGGCGGTTCGCCGATCCTGTTCCAGCACCTGTTCTGGTTCTTCGGCCACCCGGAGGTTTACATCGTCGCGCTACCAGCGTTCGGCATCGTTTCCGACCTGATCAGCGTCCACGCCCGCAAGAACATCTTCGGCTATCGGATGATGGTCTGGGCGATCGTGATCATCGGCGCCTTGAGCTTCTTCGTCTGGGCGCATCACATGTACGTCAGCGGAATGAACCCGTATTTCGGCTTCTTCTTTGCCACCTCTACACTGATCATCGCCATCCCAACCGCCATCAAGGTCTACAATTGGCTGCTGACTCTGTGGCGCGGCAACATTCATCTGCACGTGCCGATGCTGTTCTCGATCGCCTTCCTGTTCACCTTCATTCACGGCGGCCTGACCGGGCTGTTCCTGGGCAATGTCAGCGTCGATGTGCCGCTCAGCGACACCTTCTTCGTCGTCGGCCACTTTCACATGGTGATGGGCGTTTCACCGATTATCGTGATTTTCGGCGCGATCTATCATTGGTATCCGCTGATCACCGGCCGGATGTACAATGAGTTCCTAGCCAAGCTCCATTTCTGGATCACCTTCATCGGCGTCTACATGATCTACCTGCCGATGCATTATATTGGCATCCTCGGCGTTCCGCGCCGCTATTACGCGCTCGGCGAAGCCGCCTTCATTCCAGATTCCGTGCATCTTGCGAACCAGTTCATGACGGTTGCGGCGCTGATCGTGTTTGTGGCCCAGGGCCTGTTCTTCTACAATATGGCCGTAAGCTTGTTCCGCGGTCCGAAGGCAGGTCATAATCCTTGGGGCGCGAGCTCGCTCGAATGGCAAACTCCCGACGTCCCGCCTGCGCACGGCAATTGGGGCGACAAGCTACCGGTGGTTTACCGCTGGGCCTATGATTACAGCGTGCCCGGCGCGGCGCGGGACTTCACTCCCCAAAACGAGCCGCACGATGTCTCCGGAAGGTACCACCGGACGTGAGTCTGTTCAGCCGCCTCGCCGAAAAGAGTTGGGAGGGGCCGAGCGCCGACGCAGTCGACCCGGCATCCTACCGACCGCCCGCGGCGAAAGTCGGGGTGATTGTATATTTCGGCGTCATCGCGGTGCTGTTCGGCCTGATATCGTCCGCTTATGTGATGCGAATGGGCATGCCGGGCATGGGCCATGGCCCGATAGGCGATTGGCACCCGATGCCCGAGCCGCCGCTGCTGTGGGTCAACAGTTTCGTCCTCCTGCTCAGTAGTCTCGCGTGGGAAGCCGCGCGTTCCGGCATCCGCCAGGGGCGCGCAGACCTCATGCGCCGCTCCATGCTCGCCGCCGGACTTCTCGGCATCCTGTTCCTTGCCGGACAGCTGCTTCTGTGGCGCCAATTCGTACAGGCCGGTTATTACGCCTCGTCCAACCCGGCCAATGCCTTCTTTTACCTGATCACCGCACTTCATGGCCTGCATATCGCCGGCGGCCTGTTCTTCTGGGTCCGCGCCGTGCTGCAGCTGCGCGCGGGCAAAGACATCCAGCTGCCGGTCGAGCTTTGCGCGGTCTACTGGCATTTCCTGCTGTTGGTATGGGCGCTCATGATGGCGCTGCTGATTTCGACTTGAGCGAACGGGAGTAACAGGACGATGCCGGACGCGACGATGCGAGAGGAGACCCTGCCGGAGACAGCGGCCCCGCACGTGCTAGGCGACTTTGGCGACGATTGGGCGTCCGATCAGGAGGTGTTCAAGGGAGTCCACTGGGGGAAAGCCATGATGTGGATTTTCCTCCTCAGCGACACCTTCATCTTCAGCTGCTTCCTGACTTCCTACATGACAATGCGGTCGTCGGTGACGGTACCATGGCCCAATCCGAGCGAGGTGTTCGCGCTAACCATCGGCGGCCAGTCGATCCCGCTAATTCTGATCGCGATCATGACATTCGTGCTGATCAGCAGCAGCGGCACGATGGCCCTGGCGGTGAACTACGGATACCGCAAGGACCGCAAGACGACCGCGGCGCTGATGATTGCGACCGCCCTGCTCGGTGCGACCTTCGTCGGCATGCAGGCATTCGAATGGACCAAGCTGATCTTCGAGGAGGGCGTGAGACCGTGGGGTAACCCGATGGGTGCGGCTCAGTTCGGCGCCTCCTTCTTCATGATCACCGGTTTTCACGGCTGCCACGTGACCGCCGGCGTCATCATGCTTCTGATTCTTTCAGTGAAGGTCCTGAAAGGCGATTACGATCGTTCCGGCGACTATTCGGCCGTCGAGATTGGTGGTCTTTACTGGCACTTCGTCGATCTCGTCTGGGTGTTCATTTTCGCGTTCTTCTACTTGTGGTGAGGGCTTTTACATGAACCACGCGCCGGTCCACGACGTCAGCCACCCAGCTGTGGCGGCACCCGTCCACGAGGTGCATCACCCGCTCGGCGTCTATTTCAAGGTCTGGGGGCTGTTGTTCGTGCTCAGCGCCATGTCCTACGCCGTCGATTATTTCCACGTCGAAGGCGTCGCGCGCTGGGTATTGATCCTCACCTTCATGTTGCTGAAGGCCGGCCTGATCGTCGCGATATTCATGCACATGGCCTGGGAGCGACTGGCGCTGATCTATGCGATACTCATCCCGCCGGTCGCGCTAGGCACGCTCATCTGGCTGATGTTGATCGAGTCCGACTATACGTTCTGGACCCGCATCCTCTTCTTCGACGCGGGAGCGTGACAGATGGACCGGTTGGAACTGACCAAGATCGGCGCCTCGGTCATCGCTGCGGTCGTGGTCATTGTTGCTGGCAACTTCTTGGGTGGCCAACTGATCGATGAAGGATATCCCGAGCGGCAGGGTTATCCGATCGAAGGCGTGGCGCCGGTCGATCTAGCATCAGTGCAGCGCAGTTGGCCGGCCGCACTCAGCCAGCCGGGCGACGAGGCCATGATGCGCGGCTCTATGGCCAATATCGAGAAGGCGGTGATGCCAGTGCCCGCCGCAGGGGTCGCTGGGGCTGCGCCAGCGGCGCCGGTCGACCTCGGAACCCTCCTGGCGAGCGCCGACGCGGAACGGGGCAAGGGCACCGCCAAGCTGTGCGCTTCCTGCCATACGTTCGAGCAGGGAGGCGCAAACCGCGTCGGGCCCAATCTGTGGGGAGTGGTCGGCCGCGACGTCGGCGGGCACGGCGGCTTCGCTTACTCGCCCGCGGTTGCAGGCCACCCGGGCGCCTGGACCTATGAAGAGCTTGACCGCTGGCTGGCTAGCCCGTCACGGGCGATCCCTGGCAATAAAATGGCCTTCAACGGCGTCAGGAACCCGAAGGACCGCGCCAATCTCCTCGCCTATCTGGCCACCCTTGGAGGCGCGCGATTGCCATATCCGCCGCCCAAGACCGTTTCGGCGGAACCAAAGGCCGCAAAGACCACTTCGTGACCGTAACATTGGGGAACGGACATGGTGCTCATCGCAATTGGCGCGCTGCTTATTATCGGTGGAATGGTACTGGCGGCGAACGCCACTCTCCGGCGCGGACGGCTAAGCCAGGCTGAGCAGCCGGTCACCCATGAACCTCGGGACACGCTTGAGCCCACCGGCGAAGGACGCCAGCTCAGCTTCAAGGCGGATCTTCCAGGCCTCGCGATGATCGGCATTGGCGTAATTCTCCTGTTCCTGGGCTTTGCCTAATTAGCCCAGTCGCTTGGAGACCGGGGGATCGATAGTGGCGTGTGTTCCAAGTGCAACCTCGCACCGTAAATTATCTGTTAACCACCAAAATCCTTAACGGCGCGGAACCTAAGCCCACTTGACGGATTGGGAGCTCTTGGGGGGGTGTGTGCATCACTCCCGGGTTGTTTCGTCGGTTGAGAGGTGCCCATGAACAAGCGGAGCCCGCACTCCGAGTTCGGAGTTTCGCGCAGGCAGCTTATCCTGGCATTACGGCGATTGCGGCGTGGTGACTTTACGGTCCGCCTGCCGGAAGACCAGCCAGATGAGGACAGTGAAATTGCCGCGCTGTTCAATGAAGTCGTCAGCCTGAACCAGCAGATCACCGAAGAGTTCGAGCGGCTCTCGCGCGTGGTCGGCAAGGAGGGCAAGATCGGGCATCGCGTCAAGGTACGGGGTGCGACCGGCGGCTGGGACACCAAGCTTCGAGCAGTCAATGAACTGATCGACGACATGGTTCAGCCGATCACCGAAGTGGCGCGAGTGATCGGCGACGTCGCCAAGGGCGACCTGTCGCAATCGATGGCGGTAGAGATCGACGGCCGCGCTCTACGTGGCGAATTCCTCCGTATCGGCAAGGTGGTCAACACGATGGTCGAGCAGCTCGGCTCCTTCGCGTCCGAGGTCACGCGCGTGGCTCGCGAAGTCGGCACGGAAGGAAAGCTGGGCGGTCAGGCAAATGTGAAGGGTGTTGCTGGCACGTGGAAGGACCTGACCGACAACGTAAACCTGATGGCCGCAAACCTCACCGGCCAGGTGCGCAACATCGCGGAGGTCACTACCGCGGTGGCGCTCGGCGACCTCTCGAAGAAAATCACGGTCGACGTGAAAGGCGAAATCCTGGAGCTCAAGAACACCATCAACACGATGGTGGACCAGCTCAACGGCTTCGCCAGTGAGGTGACGCGCGTCGCGCGCGAGGTGGGAACCGAGGGTAAGCTCGGCGGTCAGGCGCAGGTGCCCGGCGTCGCTGGAACCTGGGCCGATCTCACCGAGAATGTGAATTCGATGGCCGCCAACCTTACGGGCCAGGTGCGCAACATTGCTGAGGTGACGACGGCCGTCGCTTCCGGCGACCTCTCGAAGAAAATCACCGTCGACGTTAAGGGCGAAATCATCGAGCTCAAGAACACCATCAACACGATGGTGGACCAGCTCAACACCTTCGCGGGCGAGGTGACCCGCGTCGCGCGTGAAGTGGGCACCGAGGGCAAGCTCGGCGGTCAGGCATCCGTGCGCGACGTC
>DASTVY010000362.1:0-7919 GCA_035758865.1 Sphingomicrobium sp.
GGTTGGCGAGGCCGCCATGGACCAGCGCTTCGCGGAGCGACTTGTAGGCGTCCGGCAGCCCGACATATTTGCCGACCACGCCGATCGTCACCTCGCCCTCGGGATGGTCGACGCGGTCCATGATATCGGTCCAGCGCCCAAGGTCCGGCTCCTCGGCGTCCGTGATCCCGAACACCTTGAGTACCTCTGCATCGAGGCCTTCCGCATGATATTGCAGCGGCACGTCATAGATGGACCGTGCATCAAGCGCCTGGATCACCGCTTCCTTGGGCACGTTGCAGAATAGCGCGATCTTGGCGCGTTCCGCCTCCGGGATCGGCCGATCGGCGCGGCACAGCAATACGTCGGGTTGGATTCCGTAGCTGGTCAGTTCCCGCACCGAATGCTGGGTCGGCTTGGTCTTCAGCTCCCCCGCCGCAGCGATGTAGGGAACCAGCGTCGTATGGACGAAGCAGGTTTGGCCGCGCCCCAGATCGTTCTTCAGCTGCCGGATCGCTTCGACGAACGGAAGGCTTTCGATGTCGCCGACCGTCCCGCCAATCTCGCAGATAACGAAGTCGAGGCCGTCAGTGTCGGTCTGCGCGAATTCCTTGATGGCGTTGGTGACGTGTGGAACCACCTGAACCGTGGCGCCCAGATAATCGCCGCGCCGTTCGCGAGCGATGATGTCGCGGTAGATCCGTCCGGAAGTGATATTGTCAGACTGGTGGGCCGAAACGCCGGTGAAGCGTTCGTAATGTCCGAGGTCGAGGTCGGTTTCAGCCCCGTCGTCCGTCACATAGACTTCGCCGTGCTGATAGGGCGACATCGTTCCCGGATCGACGTTGAGATAGGGATCGAATTTACGGATTCGGACCGAATAGCCGCGCGCCTGGAGAAGCGCCCCCAACGAGGCTGCCAGAAGACCCTTGCCAAGCGAAGAGACCACGCCGCCGGTGATGAATATATACCGCGCCATGGGAGTCGGGCCTTAGGGGCGCATGCCCCGCCGTGGCAAGCGCCAGAATCACTTGGCGTGAAAAAAGATGAGCTTCGTGGTTCGTCCGTCCAACCGGACAGGCTGTGCGTGACGCTATTGAGCGATCGGAACGGCCGGCGCGGTTTCGTTGCCGGCCGGAGCTGCCTGGTTCGTCGTCGGAGCCTGCTGCACTGGAACAGGAGCCGCACCCTGGAACGGCTGATCCGTGGCCAGCGACGTATCCACTGTCGGAGCCTCGCGGGTGACGCCGGCGATCGCGGCTAGCGAAATCGACAGGATGATGAAAAGACCGCCCAGGATCGCCGTCGCCCGAGTCAGAAAGTCGGCCGCCCCGCGAGCCGTCATCAGGCCCGCCGAGGATCCGCCCACTCCAAGCCCGCCGCCTTCCGAGCGCTGCATGAGAATCACCCCGACCAGCGCAGCCGCGACCAGCGTTTGAACGACAAGCAGAAAGGTGAACATCGGGCAGGCCTTGAATCAGGAATGAAGTTGGCGGGCGCCTTAGCCAGCGCGCGCCGAAAACTCAACGCGCGCCAGCCTCGGACCAAAATTATTGGGCCGAAGCCTCGAGATCTGCGAGCGAGGCACCGACGACGGCGCCAGTTGCACTACCGGCGATTCCGGCGCGCGGCAGGCGGACCGACTTGCCCGAGGCCAGCTTCAGCGTGACGAATTCGGCATCGATCGCTTCGATCGTTCCGACATCCGCACCGGCGCTGTCCTTGACCGAAGCGCCGACCGCCAGCGAAGCTTCGGCGGCCGCCTTGTCCTTTTCGATTGCGGCATTGAGCTCCGACTGGGTCATTCCGATGTAAAGCTTGCCGTCTTGTTGGGCGAAGCTCGCTTTGCCGAGGTTGGCATCCAGCTTGTCGGTCTTGACCGTCACGACGTCGCCATTGACCGCCGTGATCGTTCCGACGGGATTGCCGCTGCCGTCGAGAACCTGGGCACCGACAGCAAAAGCATCGGACTGGGCTACAGCCGGGCCAGCGAGGACCAGCGAGGCGGCAGCAAATGCAACAAACAGACGCATGGGATCCTTTCCCTTTGATAAGTAAGGCGTTTGCTTAGCGTCCTTTGCCTGATCGGCAAGTGAACAATGATCAGGAGCGTGCACCTTGCGCGGCTTCGACGATCGGAAGGAAGTCGGAGGCCTTCAGGCTGGCGCCCCCGACCAGGGCTCCGTCCACGTCCGGCACGCTGAAGATTTCTGCCGCATTGGAGGCCTTCACCGAGCCGCCGTAAAGGATCCGGACCTGCTGTCCGGATTCGCCAAAGGCCGCCACCAGCCGGGTCCGAAGCGCGGCATGCATTTCGTCGATGTCGGCAGTCGATGGGACCTTTCCCGTTCCGATCGCCCAAATCGGCTCATAGGCGACTGAAAAATGTGAAGGGTCGGAGATTCCGCCCGGAAGCGAGGCATCGAGCTGGCCTGTGACCGTTTCGACGGCATTGCCCCTCTCTCGGACGGAATCGCTTTCCCCCACGCAGAGAATGACCGCCAGTCCCGCCGCAAGCGCTGCTTCAGCCTTGGCTTTCACGTCGGCATCCGTCTCGCCCTGCGCTTCACGGCGTTCGCTGTGTCCGATGATAGTTAGGCGCGCCCCGGCATCGAGCAGCATTGGGGCGGAAATACAGCCTGTATGGGCTCCTTTGTCCGACTGGTGGACGTCCTGCCCGCCAATCGCGAAACCCGGAGCAGCCCGAACCGCCCGCTCGATGAGAGTAGCAGGAACGCACAGGGCGACGTCCGCATCAGAAGTCTCGGCGGCCAGCGAGATGGACGTAATTTCCGCGAGGTCCGCCGATGTTCCGTGCATCTTCCAATTGCCTGCCACCAGCTTGCGGCGCGCCATATATCTCCCCTTCAGCTTGCTTGCCGTTGTCGGAACCCGCCCCTAAAGCGGCATTCGATTTTTTCAAAGTATGGGAATTTCATGCTCTCCGCCTTTCGCCGCCTATCCAAATCCGCGTTCGGATCCATCCTCCTGATCCTGTTCCTGCTGGCGATCGCCGGGTCATTCGCACTGGCCGACGTCAGTAACGTCGGCTCCGGCTCATTCGGAATCGGCGGCGGCAAAGGGCTTGTGCAGGTCGGAAGCGAAGAAATCTCCGACCGCGACATGGATGGCGCGATGCGCCTGGTCCTGCAACAAGCACAACGGCAGAATCCCGAAGCGACCTATTCGACCATTGCCGACCAGTTCGATCCGGTGCTCGAGCAATTGATCAGCGAACGCACGCTGCTGGCCTTCGGCGACGACAATGGCTTCCAGGCTTCCAGGCGGCTTATCGATGCGCAGATCGCCGCAATGCCGCAGATGCGCGGCCTCGACGGCCGGTTCAGCCAGCAGGCCTACGCCCAATTTCTCCAGCAGCAGCAGATCAGCGACGCCGAATTCAGGCGAGTAATCCAGAGCGCAGTTACGCAGCGCCTGTTGCTCGCCCCCGCGGCTGTCGATGCCAAAGTGCCGATGGGCGTTGCCCGACCCTATGCGTCCATGCTTCTCGAGGCCCGCGAAGGCCAGCTTGGATTGGTTCCGACGGATGCCTTCAAGGCGGGGCTCAACCCGTCCGACGGCGACCTTCAGTCGTTCTATGCCCAGAACCGGCAGCGCTATTTGGTGCCGGAACAGCGCATCCTGAAGCTGGCGAAGATAAGTCCAGATTCCGTCCCCGGTGCTGCGCCGACCGAAGCGGAGATCGCCCAATATTATCAGGCCAACCTGGCAACATATGCCGGCAGCGAAACCCGCACGATCAGTCAGGCGGTAGTGCAGGACAAGCGCCAGGCGGACGCCATTGCCGCCCGCGCTCGATCCGGCGCCGCCTTTGCCGCCGCCGCTGCGCCTGCCGGCCTTGCGGCGGAGGACGTCAATCTGGGGCCGCAGACCCGCGCCCAGTTCGTCGGAGTCGCCAATGATGCCGTCGCCAAGGCGGTCTTTGCGGCACCCAAGGGCGCAGTCGTCGGTCCGATCCGCTCCGATCTTGGCTGGCACGTCGTCAAGATCGAGGACTTGCGCGGCGCTTCGGGCCGGACCCTGGCCCAGGCGCGTGGCGAAATCGCCGACCTGCTGACTGCGAACAAGCGCAAGGAAGCGCTAACCGATCTCGTGACCCGCATCGAAGACCAGATCATGGACGGCGCCAGCTTCAACGAAGTGGTTGCGGCAGCGAAGATCCCGGTAACGACGACGCCTCCGATCAACTCCGCCGGCGTTTCGCGAACCGATGCGTCATTCAGGCTGCCCCCCGAATTTGCACCGGCCCTGAAAACCGGCTTCGCGATGGGCGCGGACGAGGACGCGGAGATCGTCACGTTGCCGGACAATGGCGGCTATATGGTCGTTGCAATCGACCGGGTGATCGAACCCGCTGCTGCGCCCCTTGCCGAAATCAAGGCGCGGGTCCGCGAAGACTGGATTCGGCGCAAGGCCAATGATCGTGCGCGTGCGATCGCATCCGAGGTCGCTGCCAAGGTCGCTCGCGGGACCGCCATGGACAAAGCAATGGACGAAGCCGGCGTTCCACTGCCACCGGTCCAGCCGATGTCGGCACGACGCCTGCAGATTGGCCAGGCCAACGCCGATGCCGCCGTTCCCCTGCGCATGCTGTTCACGCTCACCCAGGGTAAGAGCCGGCTGGTCGCCGATCCGAGAGGCCGCGGCTTCATGATCATCAAGACCGACAAGATCACTCCCGGCAATGCGATGAACACCCCGATGCTGATCGCCCAGACGCAGGCCGAGTTCCAGCAATCAGCCTCTAACGAACTGGGCGAGCAGATGCTGACGGCGATGAAAGTCGACCAGGGAGTCAAGCGTAACGAAGAAAAGATCACGGCATCGAAGCGGCGCTTCACTGGCGCCGGGCAATAGGATTCGCGGTCATTGACCGCGCCGAGGATTCTGGTCGTCGACAATGTCGACAGCTTCACCTTCATGCTGGTGGATTATTTATTGGCGCTTGGAGCCGATGTCGCAGTCAAGCGCAACGATGCGGTTTCGGTCGAGGAAGCGATCGGATCGGGCTCGGACGGAATCTTGATATCGCCGGGCCCGGGTGGGCCGGAACAGGCCGGAATCTCGGTGCCCTTGGCTGCGGCCTGCATCGATCGGCAGATACCGCTTCTGGGCGTCTGTCTTGGCCATCAGGCGATCGCCATAGCGAGCGGCTCCACGGTCGAGCGGACTGACCCGATTCACGGCAAGGTGGCCACGGTTAGCCACGACGGGTCTGGGCTGTTTAAGGGCCTGCCCTCGCCTTTCGCAGCAACCCGTTACCATTCGCTGGCGGTGCCCGATCCGCGACCTCCGCTGATTCCCAATGCCTGGAGTGAGGATGGCACGGTAATGGCCATGCGGCATGAAACGGCGCCTACCCATGGCATCCAGTTCCACCCGGAAAGCGTCGCCTCCGAACACGGCAAGGCGCTGCTGTCGGCATATCTGGATTTCTGCCACCAACGGGCTTGACGAAATCCATTTCGTTTCCTACACGTTCTCTGTTCGTTCCAACGGAGGGGCAGATGCTGACCGCGAAGCAGCATGAGCTGTTGAATTTCATCCATGATCGGCTGTCAAAATCCGGCGTGAGCCCGAGCTTCGACGAAATGCGAGAGGCGCTCGACCTCAAATCGAAGTCCGGCGTACACCGGCTCATCTCCGCCCTGGAGGAACGCCAGTTCATCCGCCGCTTGCCCAATCGTGCCCGTGCGCTCGAAGTGGTGCGAATGCCGGAAGTCGCAACATCAGCACCTGCAACGCCGAAGCCGGTGATCCCCGCGGCAGCCAACGACACGATCGAAATTCCGCTGCACGGCCGCATCGCCGCCGGCACTCCGATCGAGGCGTTGCAGGGCACGGAAGGCTTTGCGGTTCCGGCCGCGCTGCTTGGTCCGGGCGAGCATTACGCGTTGGAGGTTTCGGGTGATTCCATGGTCGAGGAAGGAATTCTCGACGGCGATTTCGCGCTGATCCGAAAGGCCGACACTGCTCGCGACGGGGAAATCGTGGTTGCCCTGATCGATAATGAAGAAGCGACGCTCAAAACCTATCGCCGCGAAGGCCAGATGATCCGGCTGGATCCGGCCAACCGATCCTATGAGCCGCAGCGTTATGACGAAGGCCGTGTGCAAATCCAGGGCAGGCTTGCTGGCCTCATCCGCCGCTATTGAGGACAGCAATGGCCCGCATCGATTATGTCGAACTGCCAAGCGTCACCGCGCATGAGCTGACCCGCGGCTTCTATGCCAAGGCGTTCGGCTGGGCATTCACCGATTTCGGTCCCGACTATGCGGCGACTACCAATGGCGATGTCGACTTGGGCCTCAACGGGCAGCCAAGCGAGGCCTTGGCAGCCCCCCTTCCGGTTATCCGTGTCGACGACTTGGAAGCCGCGTTCGAGGCGGTGATGAAGGCGGGCGGAGTCATCGCCAAGCCGATTTTCTCCTTTCCCGGAGGCCGCCGGTTCCACTTCATCGATCCCTCAGGCAGCGAGTTGGCGGTGTGGCAATCCGCCGAATAGTATGAGGGTTGTGATGATGGATGTGGCTGAACGGGTAGCAAAACTGGTTCTGGCAGCAGCCATTTGCGTCACACCGACGATAATTCCAGCTAGCGCGCTAACGTCGCCGGCGAGCGCTCAGGCATCGTCGCGGGACGGGCAGCACGACTTCGACTGGGAAATGGGATCCTGGGCAACCAACGTGCGGGTACTGCGCAATCCCCTGTCCGGCGCCCCGCCCGATTGGGCGGAGTTTCGCGGCACCAGTATCGTTAAACCGATCCTCGGAGGTCGGGCAAACAGCGTCGAGCTGTCGGTCAAGAACGACAAGGGCACGATCGAAGGGGTTGCGCTCCGGCTCTACAATCCAGAAGCGCGGCAATGGAGCCTGAACTATGCGAGCCTGCGCGGCGGTGTATTGACCGCACCGGTTTATGGCGGGTTCGACGGGAAGGGTCGCGGCCTTTTCTACGGCCAGGACACCCTTGAAGGGCGCGTGATTTTGGTTCGTTTCGCGATCACTGTCGTCTCGCCTCAAGAAGCGCGGTTCGAGCAGGGCTATTCGGCCGATGGCGGAGTAACCTGGGAAACGAACTGGATCGCCGTCGATACGCGCACATCGAATTAGAGGTTCGCTTCCATTAGTACGCCCAGGGGCGTTCACCGATCCTGCCGGAAACCGTAGAAACGTGTGGCTTGTCGCCTAGATAGACGGCCACGCCACCTGTCTGCTCCAGAGTCTGCCGGTCGAGCTTGAGCCAGCGTGGCCGGCATCCGAGCGGCAGGCGGCGGTCGGCGACGACAATATCGGCATCGGCGCAGGCGCGGGTCAGTTGGGTCCAGTCAATGCGGTTGCGGCTTCGGATCGCAAGTAACCGCCACGCGCGACCTTCTTGGGCGATATCTGCAATACAGGCGTCCCGGCTGCACCGTGCAAAGCGCTGTTCTTCAAGATTCAATGGCTCGCCGTCGTAGGCCGCGGCCTCACTCATGAGGTCGCGGACGAAATCTCCGCTCCGGCTTCTGAGCAGAACCGGCACCCCATCGTTCCGGACCAGCGCCAGATGCTGGCCTTCGCCAGTGACGAGCATTGCGGGCACGGGCGCCATGGCCGCTCCGCTGGCACCGATTGCAAAGGGCAAAACGCCCCATTTCCGGATCCCGCCAGACCAAAGGCAGAGCCAAAGGCCTCCAGCAACCATCAAGGCAAATGCCCATCGCGGCATGGTCGGCAACATCGCCACCGCGCCCTTGGTATTGGCGATGCCATGTGCCAGATTCAGCATCGCATCGATCGTCCAGCCGGTTGCCGTCCATAACCACCCACCCATGCCGATCCCATCAAGGATCAGAGCGCCTGCTTCCAACGGCATGATCACAAAGGTGGTGAGCGGAATCGCAACAAGGTTGGCGAACACGCCGTACAGCCCCGCCT
>DASTVY010000234.1:0-4920 GCA_035758865.1 Sphingomicrobium sp.
GCTGGATGCCAGCATCCTGGTCGGCGGCACCGGCCTCAAGCCCGAGATCCGCTTCGCATCCGTGCCGCAGCTTCCGCAGGACGAGTTGCTGTCGCGGCTGCTGTTCGGGACCTCGATCACCAACCTGTCGGCGCCCGAAGCACTGCAGCTGGCCTCGGCGGTGGCCGCGCTCCAGTCGGGTTCGGGCAGCCTCGATCCGATCAATGCAGTCCGCCGGGCGGTCGGGCTCGACCGGCTGAGAATCCTCCCGGCGGACGTTGCGACGGGTCAGAAAACCGCCATTTCCGCCGGAAAATATATCGGGCGGAAGATATTCGTCGAAGTCATCACAGACGGCCAGGGCTATTCCGCCACGCGGGTGGAATATCAGGTGACCCGCTGGCTCTCGATCCTGTCGTCGGTATCGACCATCGGCCGGGCGAGCGCCAACGTTCGCGTCAGCAAGGATTATTAGCCGTCATTGCGAGCGCAGCGACGCGGCAATCCATTGCTTCGCTGGATTGCTTCGCTACGCTCGCAATGACGAAATGAAGGGGAGGCTGGCTTGAAGAACTGGAACGTCCGCAAGACGATCGTCGCGCGCGAGGAGATGCCGGAGCATCATCGGCTGGCGCAGACCCTGAGCTGGCCGCACCTGGTCGCCCTGGGTGTCGGAGCGATCGTCGGGACCGGCATCCTGACCCTCATCGGCGTCGGCGCGGGCAAGGCCGGTCCGGCGGTCATCCTGTCCTTCGCCATCGCCGGCGTGATCTGCGCTTGCGCATCGCTCGCCTATGCGGAAGTCGCGACGATGATCCCGGCGTCAGGCAGCGCCTACACCTATTCCTACACGGTGTTCGGAGAGTTGATCGCCTGGATGGTCGGGGTCGCTCTGATCCTCGAATATACGCTGGTCGTGAGCGCGGTCGCCGTGGGCTGGTCCGGCTATGCCGCCGGATTTCTGGATTCCATCGGGATGGGGTTACCCCAGGCATTAATACAGGGGCCCGAACTAGGCGGGATCATCAACCTGCCAGCAATCTTCATCATCGTCGTCGTCGCCGGCCTGCTGATTGCCGGAACGAGGGAGAGCGCGACGCTGAACGCGTTCCTGGTGGTTATCAAGCTGCTGGCGCTGGCGTTGTTTATCGCAGTTGCACTGCCGGTGTTCGATGCTTCCCACTTCCAGCCTTTCATGCCCTATGGTTTCGGAAAGTCGGGAGAATCCGGCGCCGAGGTCGGCGTGATGGCAGCGGCGGCAATCATCTTCTTCGCCTTCTATGGGTTCGACGCGATTGCGACCGCCGCCGAGGAAGCCAAAAACCCGAGCCGCGACCTGGCGATCGGAATCGTCGGCTCGATGGTGCTTTGCGTGCTCATCTACATGGCCGTTGCGGCCGCGGCGATTGGGGCGGTGGCAACCACAGGCTTCGCCGACAGCCCCGAGCCGCTGGCGTTGATCCTGCGGGAAATCGGACAAGGGTGGGCGGCCAAGATCCTTGGCGCTTCGGCAGTAATCGCGCTTCCGACGGTGATCCTGGCCTTCTTTTACGGCCAGAGCCGCATTTTCTTCACCGTCGCTCGTGACGGCTTGCTGCCGGCATCGCTCGCGCGCGTTTCGAGCCGCGGAACGCCGGTCAGGATCACCATTTTCACCGCCATCGTCACGTCGGCCTTCGCGGGCCTTATCCCACTCACCGCCATCGCTGCTTTGGCGAACGCGGGAACGCTGGCGGCATTTGTCGCGGTTTGCGCGGCAATGCTGGTGATGCGGGTGCGCGAGCCTGACCGCGAACGGAAGTTTCGCGCCCCGGCAGCGTGGCTGGTCGGGATCGCCGGAATCCTCGGCTGCCTGTACCTGTTCATCAGCCTTCCCCAGCGGACGCAGATCTTTTTCGTGGTAGCGCAGATAATCGGGCTCGTGCTTTACGCAATCTACGGCCATCGCGCGGCCGAGAAGGCGAGGGCGGCATCATAAATGACGGCACTCGCGCTCCTGCTGGCAGCTTCTGGAGCGTTCAATGCGGCACCTGCGGCCGCTAGCGAGAGGCCAGCACCAGTCGCAATAGCGGCTGGAACGCTTTCATGGGAAGGCGAAGCGACGGTTTACCCGCCTGGGCGTGAGCTCAGGATCAAGGTACGCACCCGGATCGATAGTCTTGGTAACGTGGTCAGCGAGAGTTGGCCCATCGAACTGGGCGAGGCCAAAGGCCTTAGAAGGATGACCCTTTCTGCCAGCGCCGGAACGTTGGAGCGGGTCGGGGAAAAGCTGCCGATGCCGCAGGACGTATGGGCGGAAGAGACGGCGCAATTCGGCTTTTATCGTCAGCTTCAGGTGGCAAACTCGGAATTGCCGAAACATGTGGCGCAAGGGGTCACCACCTTCAGCGTGCCCGGTGCGGTCACGACCTGGTTTAGGATTGGCCCGGATGGAAATCTGATCGGCGCGATCAACCAAGTTCCAAGTGGCAGCGGTCAAGCCTGGCAGGAATTTCGTTTCGACGGCTTCTGGCATTCGAACGGCGCCATATTTCCCAAGCAGATGAGAATGATCCGCGACGGTCAACGCTATTTCCTGCTCGATGTAGCGAAATTCGATGCCCGCTAGTTCGGTGCGGCAGCGCCTGACGGGCATCGTTGGGGGATCGGCGGGGAACCTGGTCGAATGGTTCGACTGGTACGCCTACTCGGCCCTGACAATCTATTTCGCGCCGGTGTTCTTCCCGAAGGGCGATCCGACGGCGCAGCTGTTGAGCGCCGCCGCGATTTTTGCTGTCGGCTTCCTGGTCCGGCCCATCGGCGCGTGGCTGATGGGCATCTACTCCGACCGTCATGGCCGCAAATCAGGCCTGGCCGTATCGGTCGCAATGATGGCCGGCGGGTCGCTGATGATCGCAGCCGCGCCAACCTATGCCAGCGTAGGAGGACTCGCTCCGGTGGTGCTGGTCGTCGCCCGCATGCTGCAGGGCCTTTCGGTCGGCGGCGAATATGGTGCCAGCGCGACCTATCTGTCGGAACTGGCGATGCGCGATCGTCGCGCCTTCTGGGCAAGCTTCCAGTATGTGACACTGATCGGTGGCCAGCTGCTTGCGCTCGGGGTGGTCGTGGCGCTGCAGTTGGTAATGCCCGAAGCGCAGCTGCAGGCCTGGGGCTGGCGCATCGCATTCGCAGTTGGCGCCGTGCTTGCGATTGCAGTCTATTTTCTCCGAACCAAGCTCCAAGAGACCTCGTCATTCACCAATCTTGCGACGGATCGGCCGAAATCGTCCGCTTTGAACCTGTGGCGGGCGCATCCGCGCGAATTCCTGCTCGTGGTTGCGATCACCGCCGGCGGTTCGACCGCTTTCTATGCCTACACGACCTATATGCAGAAGTTCCTGGTCAACACGACCGGCCTGACGCGACCTTCGGCGACGCTGGTGATGACGATTGCCCTTCTCGTCTTCATGCTGATCCAGCCGTGGTGGGGCCTGGCAGCCGACCGCTGGGGGCGAAAGCCATTCCTTTACCTATTTGGCTTCGGCGGAATGCTCGTAACCGTTCCGGTATTCACAGCGATCAGCACGGCCCCGTCGCCCTTGGTCGCTACAGGGTTGGTCCTGATCCCATTGGTCCTGCTCGGCGCCTACACGTCGATATCCGGTCTCATTAAGGCAGAGCTGTTTCCCGCCCATATTCGCACGCTAGGCGTCGCCCTTCCTTACGCGATCGGAAATTCCTTGTTTGGCGGGACCGCGGAATATGTCGCCCTGTGGTTCAAGCAGGCCGGCGTTGAAGCCGCCTTCTATTGGTACCTCACCGCTATCATCGGCATGGCGGCAGTAGCCTTTGTTCTCTTACCAGAAACCAAGCGCACGAGCCTGATCGAGGAAGATTAGCGCTTGAGGAAGCCCTCGAGGTCGTCGCGCAGCTCTTCGAGCGACTGACGGTTCCACTCCTCAGCCCAGGGGTTGTCCTGGTCGACGGAAACACGACCCGCCGGGCCGGCACGGGTCATTAGCTGCGGGGCGAGCTCCGGTTTGGCTCCACCAAGCAGCTTCAGGTCGAACGGATTGTTGAACTTAAGGCCGGACTTGTCGCCGCAGGCCCAGCTGACCGTTGCGAAATGCTGGCCGGCGTCGCCGAGGTCGAGCAGCAGCTCTACTCCCATTGGGTATTGGACCGGGCTTTCGATCAGGGCGCCATGTTCGGAGATGTTGCGGAGGCGCACCTTCTCATTGTTGTGCGCGAAATAGACCTCGCCCATCCAAACCAACGGGTGGCGCCGCTCCGTGCGGCGGCTGTTGGCGACGGCATCGTCGTCCTTCGGTTGCTCGACCATTTCGACCGGTGGAGCGGCCGCTACATCCTCGCGGGGATGCAGTGCGACATCCGGGAAGCTGCGATGGATGACATCGAGCAGCAGAGCGTCACGCGCTTCGGGATCGCAATCGATGCGTGTTTCGTGGGCGAATTCCAGTCCGACCCGGTCCTCGCGGAGCCAGCGGACGGCGCACTCGATCTCGCTCCCTTCGGCGAAAATCAGGTCGACGCGCTCCCACAGTCGCGGGGAGAAATCGCAGCGGATCATTGCGCCGCCGCCCGACAGGTTGACGACGTCCACGTCATGCTCTTCGCCCTCGAAGCGGGCTCGGGCCATTTCCTGCTCGAGACGATGGCGATCATCGTCGCGCTGGTTGCTGGTGCGCTGTTCCGAACGCGCAACTGGCACGGACGACAGATCGTCTTCCGCAGCGCCGCGCTTCTTCTTCTGGCGAACGATCGGGTCGTCCTTATTCAGGCCTTTCCCCGAAAGGATAGCCGAACGGAAGCTGTTCATCGAGACTACCTCACACGCCATGGCGCGATGACCATGGCATGCGAAGGGTTACGAACCGGTAACTTTTCGGCGAAAATTAAGCGGAATAATACATGTCGAATTCGACCGGAGACGGCGTGGTC
>DASTVY010000020.1:0-3182 GCA_035758865.1 Sphingomicrobium sp.
TCAGCGGTGGAGGTCAGCGATCCAACGACACCATACGCAAGAATTACGAGTTGCAGGACGGCACGGATATCATGGACAATAGCATCATCGACCTCAGCGAATCCGGCACCGTAAAGTGCCAGATATCCATTGTATACGAGCCGCCAGTCAGTCTGCCTCCGGTCAATCTTGAAGTAGATCATAACAAGGTGGCCGATGTAGACTTGCCAATATTCAACCTTACAGCCGACCAAGACACCAAAATATATACTTTGACGTGACGGTCCCGTCTTGCGTCGCATCCTCTTCCGACTGGGCAATGTTCCCGTCTACAGCTACCCGGCAATGCTGTACCTCGGCCTGGTACTGGCGCTTTGCGCGCAATTTTATGTCGCGAGCCGGCTTCAGCTCAATTCAACCCGCACGATCTTTGCGTCGCTGATCCTGATCGCACCTGCCCTTGCTGGTGCGCGAATCTTGTTCGTCCTAGCTCACTGGGACTTTTATCGGCGAGAGCCGCACCGTATCTGGCGAACCTCCGAAGGCGGCCTGGCGATGTACGGAGGCTTTTTGCTGGCGGTTCCGGTCTCGATTCCAGTTGCCGCCCTCCTTGGATTGCCGTGGGGGGCTTTTTTGGATGCCGCTTCGTTCGCGCTGCTCATCGGCATGTCCGTCGCGCGACTAGGCTGTTTCTTGAACGGATGCTGCAGTGGCCGTGCGACATCCGGGATTTTGGGAGTCTGCATGCCTGACCAGGATGGGATCATTCAGCGGCGGATTCCAACTCAATTGCTGGAGGCAGCATGGGCACTGGTCGTCCTGATCGTGGGTTTGAATATCTGGCCGATGCTCCCGACGCCTGGTGCGCTTTTTCTATACACGATGGGTGCCTATGGAGCGGGCCGGCTGTTCCTTGAATCGATGAGACAGGAGCGAGAACTTATCTTCGGCCTGCCTTTCAACCAGATGTTGTCGGCCGCCCTTGCGATGGTTTGCCTGATAGGAATTGCCACTCAATTTGGGCAATAGCGGACACCAACGCGATCCCCAGGCGGGAAAAATCGGCTCCGATCAACCTTTTCCTAACCGCTTCCATGCAATTAGGCATGGATGTCCATTCGACCGCGAAACATCGTTCCACTTCTCATAAAGGCCGGCCTCGGCCTGATATTGGCCAATGAGGTTCGCGGGGTCATACTTGCAGGCCCCGTGCTTTACGGGATGTACGAGGCGGGCGGGACGGCAATGGCAATATGGCTGGCCGCCTGCTCGCTCGCCGGAATCGCCTTGTCGGTCATTGGCCCGTTGTTCGTGGCAAGAAAGCTCAAGCTCGTCTGAGCGCCGCTCTGACGGCATGAGGCTGACGTTCCCGGCCAGGCGACAGAATCTCACCCAAATACTGCGTAGTATTACCGATGCCGGTTCGACCGGTGCGGGTGCTAATCGTAACGGATGAGCATCGAACGACTATCCATTCGCTGGGTGACTTTCATCACCTCCGCCGGACTCATTGCCTGGTCCGGCCCGTCAACCGCAGCTTCTTCGACCTACTGCGAAAACTACGCGCGGGACCAGGCCAAGGCGATCAGCAAGGATAGCTCAAGAGGTGGAGCGTTGGGCGGCGCAGCGCGTGGTGCGGTAGGCGGCACCGTGTTCGGAGCGATCACCGGAAACGCCGGCCGTGGTGCTGCAACCGGCGCAACCATTGGAGCGATCCGCGGCGGTGTCCGCCGAGACCGTGATTATTCCGACATCTATCGCGCCGAATACGACCGGTGCATGCGCCGATAAGAAGGAGCTAGATCGAAAATGCTCAGGTTACATCTGATTTGCGGCGCAATTGCCGCGGCTGTATTCTTTTCGGGTCCCGCAAGTTCGCAAGGTAGCCCTGTTGTGTCGGCCGTCGACCTAATGGCGCTCGACTGCCGGACCTTCCTGCAAATGGAGGGCGAAAACCGCGACAACACCGTGCTCTTCCTGCACGGCTACGTCAGCGGGCAGGCGAAACAGACCAAGATCGAACTCGCGCCGATCTCGGAAGCCACCGATCGCATCATCAACCAATGCATCGATAAGCCTTCCGACAATTTGCTCTCGGTTTTCACGAGGAACCGGCAGTAAGGTCGCGTTGATTAGCCTTCGGCGCGAATGCGGGGATCTTATGGCATCAGCTTTTCACCGGACCGCGATTTTCGTTCTGGTCGCTTTCGCGACAGCCGCGATCGCCGAACCACCTCCACTGACCAGCGGCCCGGTGGATGGCCTAGTTTCTTCCCCGGATAATTTCAGGTTGCTGCTGGAAAACGATCATGTCCGGGTCGTGCAATACAGCCTGCAGCCTGGTGCGCGGGACCATTGGCACACGCATCCGCCAAGGGTCGGCTATGTTCTTTCAGGAGCCAAGATCCGCGTTACCAAAGCCGATGGCAGCCAAGCCGAATATGATGAAAAGACCGGCGACAGCTATTGGGGCGAATTTTCTCCGCTGCATGACACGCTAAACATCGACATCAAGCCGTACATCGCACTGCTGGTCGAAGTGAAAGGTGCGGATTCTGCGTCGGCGCCAGCAGATCCCGATGCGGAGAAAACGGCACTGGCCGCTGCCGCCCGGATGTCGACCCCGGCTCCCGTAAGGAATAGATGAACTAGATTCCGGCTCAAGCCGGGCAGAGCGTCTCGCGATATTCGGGGTCTTCGAGCACGCGGCCGGCACCCAGCGCGACGCAGATCAGGGGTGCGTCGGCAATTCGAACGGGCAGTCCGGTCTCGTCCGCAATCACCTTGTCTATATTCCGAAGCAGCGATCCGCCCCCAGTCATGGTGATACCGCGCTCAATGACGTCGGCGGCGATCTCCGGCTTAGTCTGCTCAAGCGCCGCTTCGACGATATGGACGATGTGCGAAATGGGCTCGCGCAGCGCTTCGGCAATTTCAGCCTGGGTGACGGAAATCTCGCTCGGAACGCCCTTGGCGACGTCCTGGCCGCGGGCTTGTCCAATGATCAAGTGGCTTTCCGGCGTGACGACCGCCGATCCCACCTCCTTCTTGATGCGCTCGGCCGTTCCCTCGCCGATCTGGAGGTTATACTTGCGGCGGACATAGGCGGTGATGGCTTCGTCCATCTTGTCGCCCCCGACCCGCGCCGAATTGCCGTATGTCAGTCCCTTCAACGAGATGATGCCGACTTCGGTAGTGCCGCC
>DASTVY010000032.1:0-2116 GCA_035758865.1 Sphingomicrobium sp.
CGTCCAAACCTTGCCGATCTGGATGTCGAGACGCGAAGCCTGATTGAGGAGCATGGCCTTCGAAACGGCTGTCTCACATCGATCGCGCCGACCGGCACGACTTCTATGCTCGCCGGCAACGTCTCTTCCGGAATCGAGCCTGTCTTCGCCTTTTCCTACACGCGGAAGATCCTCCAGCCTGACGGCACTAAGCGGGAGGAACGGGTCGAGGACTATGCAATGCGCCTCTGGCGGCAGCTCAAGGGTGACGCGTCACCCCCAAGCGAGCTTTTCGTGAGTGCGCAGACGCTCTCTCCGTCAGATCACCTCACGATGCAGGCGGCGGCGCAGGTGTTGATCGACAGCTCCATCTCGAAAACCGTGAATTGCCCGGAGGACATCAGCTTCGAGGCTTTCGCCGACATCTACGTCGAGGGTTATCATCTCGGCTGCAAGGGTCTTACGACCTACCGGCCGAACGCCGTCACCGGCTCCGTGCTGAGCGTTGCGGAGCCGCCGAGACCCGCTCCGAATACGGAAGAAGCACTCGCTCCCCGCGCCGATCAGCTGCACGGGACGACGTACAAGCTCAAATGGCCGGAGAGCGCGCACGCGGTGTACGTCACGATCAACGACCTCGAGCAGGATGAAGACAAGCGGCGGCCGTTCGAGATGTTCATCAACTCCAAGAACATGGAACATTATGCCTGGACGCTGGGACTCACGCGGATGATCTCTGCCGTGTTCCGGCGAAGTGCGGACGTCTCGTTCGTCGCCGAGGAGCTAAAGGCGGTGTTCGATCCGCGCGGCGGCGCCTGGATGCAGGGGCGCTACGTCCCGTCGCTGCTCGCGGCGATCGGCGACATCGTCGAGCGGCACCTCGGAGGGCTTCTCGCACAGCCCGTGCCGGCCAATGCCTTTGAGGCAAGTGGCACAGGCAAGGCGATGCCCCAATGCCCGCAATGCGGGGCATCGGCCCTGGTCAAAGTCGAAGGCTGCAACAATTGCCTCGAGTGCGGCTATTCCAAATGCGGGTGAAACTGCTTCCGCTTTTTCACGGGCACAGCACGATCTTGCCTTCAACGCCGCCTGATTTGAGGCGCCTGTGGGCATCAGCGACTTGGTCGAAGGCAACCGGTCGGAAATCCGCGGCTCAATGCGATGTTGGCTCAACAACTCGAGAAGCTGGGCCAGATCCTGCTTGAACCAATCGGGATGGCGAGCCCGCATGACATTGATCGAATAGAAGCGGGTCCGCCTCCCAAACGGCATCCATCCCCAGAGATAGAGCCGGGCGACGTTGGCGAGCACCGCGAGCATGCCTTGCTTTGCTTCAGCGCCCGCCGAGTAGCCGATCACGATCAGGGGACCGCCGGGCTTCAGGGCCTCGAACGAACGGCGGTAGCCGTCTTCACTAGATTGCGCGGCTGTGCTGGCCATTGCCGCTGCAGAGGTGCGCGTCGAAAGCCGCGGCGATCGATCGCACGAGCGGTCTCGCGTGCCGTCGCACCGAAATGCGTGTTCCGTCCTGCTCCACCAGTCCGTCTGCGATCAGCGGACGAAGCTCGGCTCCCGTCAGCAACGGGGCGGGATCCGCACCGAAATCGGCGCAGACAGCGGCGAGGTCGACATGATGGTCGCACATGAGGCGCTCGATCACCGCACCGCGCAGCCTGTCATCACCGGCAAAGCGATATCCGCGAGCGATCGGGAGCCGGCACTCGCCGACCCGGCGTTGATATTCGGGAATGCGGACTTCGTTCTGCACGAAGCCCTGGGGCAGACGGCCGATCGATGATGCGCCAAGGCCAATCAGCACCTCCGCTTCGTCAGTCGTGTAACCCTGGAAGTTCCTGTGAAGTCGCCCGGAGCCGGCGGCAACGGCCAGCGGGTCGTCAGGTAGTGCAAAATGATCGAAACCGATCTCGACATAGCCAGCGCGCACCAGGGCGTTCGCGATTGCGCGCGACTGTTCGAAACGGGCCTCGGAGTCCGGAAGAGCCATCTCATCGATCTTGCGCTGATGCGGCTTGAAGGACGGCACGTGCGCGTAACCGAAGACCGCGACCCGGTCGGGGCCTAGAGCCAGCGCGAGCTCGACCGTATCCAGGCACGATTGCAGCGATTGATGCGGCAG
>DASTVY010000034.1:0-3629 GCA_035758865.1 Sphingomicrobium sp.
CCCAGCTCCCAGGCGCGGAAGTGCAGCATCATCAGGTCCCACTTGTCGCTGTCGGCCCGGATGAACAGGTTCAAGGACTGCGCCTGGTCGATGAACGGCGTGCGGTCCGCCGCAAGCTCGAGCAGCCAGCGCTGGTCGATCTCGAAGCTGGTCTTGAAGACGTCCTTTTCCTCTTGCGTCAGGAAATCGAGGTGCTGGACCGATCCGCCACGCTCGAGGATCGAGGACCAGACGGTTTCGGCATTCTTCGACTTCTCGGTCAGGACCTTCTCGAGATAGGGGTTCTTGATCGAGAAGCTGCCCGACAGCGTCTTGTGGGTGTAGATGTTGGCCGGAATCGGCTCGATGCAGGCCGAGGTGCCGCCGCAGATGATGCTGATCGACGCGGTCGGAGCGATCGCCATCTTGCACGAAAAACGCTCCATCACGCCCATGTCGGCCGCGTCGGGGCAGGGGCCGCGCTCCTGCGCGAGCACCATCGACGCCTCGTCGACCTGCGCCCGGATATGCTTGAAGATCTTGAGGTTCCACGACTTGGCCATGGCGCCCTCGAACGGCAGTCCACGGGCCTGCAGGAAGCTGTGGAAGCCCATCACCCCGAGGCCGACCGAGCGCTCGCGCTCCGCGCTGTACTTGGCACGCGCCATCTCGTCCGGAGCGCGGGCGATATAGTCGGATAGGACATTGTCGAGGAAGCGCATGACGTCCTCGACGAACTGCTTGTCGCCGTTCCACTCGTCCCAGGTTTCGAGATTCATCGACGACAGGCAGCAGACCGCGGTGCGATCGGCGCCCAAATGGTCGCGGCCGGTCGGAAGCGTGATCTCGCTGCACAGGTTCGAAGTTGTAACCTTGAGGCCCAGGTCGCGGTGATGCTTGGGCATCGACCGGTTCACCTTGTCGATGAAGATGATGTAGGGCTCGCCGGTCGCAAGCCGGGTCTCGACCAGCTTCTGGAACAGCGAGCGGGCGTCGACCTTGCCGCGTTCCGAGCCGTCGCGCGGGCTCCGCAGCATGAATTCGCTGCCGTCGCGGACCGCCTCCATGAACTCGTCGGTGACCAGCACGCCATGGTGCAGGTTCAACGCCTTGCGGTTGAAGTCTCCGCTGGGCTTCCGGATCTCCAGGAACTCCTCGATCTCCGGGTGGGAGACGTCGAGATAGCAGGCGGCCGAGCCGCGCCGCAGGGAGCCCTGCGAAATGGCCAGCGTCAGCGAATCCATGACCCGGACGAAGGGAATGATGCCGCTGGTCTTGCCGTTGAGGCCGACCGGCTCGCCGATCCCGCGGACCGCGCCCCAATAGGTGCCGATGCCGCCGCCCCGCGACGCCAGCCAGACATTCTCGTTCCAGGTGCCGACGATTCCGTCGAGGCTGTCGTCGACGCTGTTCAGATAGCAGCTGATGGGGAGGCCGCGGCCGGTTCCGCCGTTGGACAGGACAGGCGTCGCCGGCATGAACCAAAGCTTCGAGATATAGTCGTAGACACGCTGGGCATGCGTTTCGTCGTCGGCATAGGCCGAAGCGACGCGGGCAAACAGGTCCTGGTAGGTCTCGCCGGGCAGCAAATAGCGGTCGCGCAAGGTTTCCTTGCCGAATTCGGTCAACAGCTCATCACGCGCCGAATCGGTTTCGACGTGGAACTTCTTGGCGTCGACGGTCTTGCTGTCGCGCTTGGTTTCGGTGACCGAAACGTCGTCGGAGCTTACTTCGCTCGTGGTCGCAAAATCCATCGCTCTTCCCCGTCCATCTGGCCGTTCGATGACGGCTTGTTCTGCTTCTGTTCGACTCGGTGCCATGGCGCCGAGACTAGCCTAAAATCAAGCGCCGCGGGGGTTTTTCAGGCCCGTTTCCCCGATATCCACAGGGCACGAGCGGGCGCCTTACGGAAGATAGTCATCTTCCGTCCCAACCACAATAGATTGAGATACCCCCCAACGCTTACACGACATATAGTGTCTCAATTGGCGCCAGACGCAAGATCAAAATTAACTTTGGGTGAAAAATTATGTGGTCCCAAAGAGGCGCTGTGGCGCTAGCGACACGAACATTCGGCCACCCTTGAGAACGAACATGGCATTGCCGCCGAAACGGGTTAATTTCGGTGCGACAACATCCTGCAGCCAGGGAGGGAGGCTTTTCCGATGCCGCGCAAATTTCTGCTGCTTGGCCTGATGCTTTTTGGTTGGACGGCCGCCATCGGCCAAAATCCGCGGCCGATTTACCCGGTGATTGCCAGCGCACCTGCGGATCCGATCGCCTATCGCGCGCTGACCGTCTCGGCCAAGCAGGCGTTCGACGCCGGCGAATATGCCAAGGCGGAAATGCTCTACCGGCAGGCGACCGCCCTCTATCCGATCGAGTGGCAGAATTGGCGCTATCTTGCCGGCTCACTTCGCCTCCAGGACAAGTGGCGGGACGCCATCCCGGCCTATGGCCGGCTTGTAGCGCTCAGCGGCACATTTGTCGGCTCGGGCCGCTATTGGCAGGCGGTCGGGCACACCAAGCTCGGCGAGCGCGACCAGGCGCTGGCGCTGATCAAGGTGATAATCGACGAGGATCATGAGATTAATCGCCCGGGCCTCGCGTTCGACGAGAATTTCAAGCCGCTATGGGACGATCCAGAATTTCGGGCACTGACGGTTCCGGCGGTGCCGCCGGGAACGGATCGCGTCGCCGGGTGGCGCGGCGATCTCAAACATCTTTTGAGCGAAATCCATCGCCTCAATCCCGACTATCGAGGCCGGCCATTATCGGCTGAGACCCAGGCGCTCGCCGACAAGCTCGATGCCGACATTCCAAGCCTCAGCAACGAGCAAATCTTCACGCGCCTGGCGGAGATCGTCGGCTCGCTCCACCAGAACCACACCATGTTCTGGGGTTCTCCTCCTCCGGGCGCGCCGGGCGCAGCGGCGCTTGTGCCGACGACATTCCTGCCGCTGCAATTCTACGCCTTTCCGGAGGGTATCTACGTCGTCGGCGCCGATGCCGCGCAATCCGCGCTAATCGGAAGCCGTGTCGACGCCATCGGCGGAGTTCCAATCGCGGATGTGATGAAGGGCATCGATGCGACCGTAAGTTATGGGAGCGACGCCGAGCTGGCCTGGACTGCTCCGCGGCGTCTCGCGACCGTGCCACTGTTGGTCGGCCTCGGCTTTGCCAAGCACGGCGCGCCCGTCGGGCTAAGTCTATCCAAGGACGGTCGGCGCCAATCCGTACAGCTTACGCCGGTCGCCCAGCCGATCGGCAACAAGCTCGGACCGCCAGTCGGTGTCGCCGCACCGCGTTTCCTGACGAAAAACGACGATCCGCAATGGTTCGAGCCGATTCCAGAGGCTCATGCCATCTATGCCCAGTTCAGCCAGGTGATGGATGGCAAGGATGACACTCTCGCCGAATTTGCGCGCAAGCTGCGCACCGCGCTGGACGATCCTGCGGTCGACGGTGTCATTCTCGACATCCGACTCAACAACGGCGGAAACACCTTTCTCTACAATGAGCTGGTGCGGACGATGGTGGCTTTTTCGACGCGCCCAGGAAAACAAGTCTATGTGCTGATCGGCCGCAACGTCTATTCGGCCGCGGGCAATTTCACGACCGACCTCGAACGGTTAGCCAATCCCATTTTC
>DASTVY010000046.1:0-2788 GCA_035758865.1 Sphingomicrobium sp.
CAGCACGGCCTCGAGCAGCTCCTTGGGCGGATCGAAGGTGGGGCGCACGCCCAGGCTGGCGACGCCGGCATGCTCGCTTCCGTCGTGGAGCCTCGTGCGCACAGCGTAGATGCCATATTTGGGGCGAAGATAGTTGCCGAGCTCCAGGTTGGCGGTCGGCCAGCCGAGTCCGCGCCCTCGCTTGTCGCCGTGGATGACTTCGCCCTCGATCGCGAAGGGACGGGTCAGCATCTTCGTCGCGGTTCCCGGATCACCGGCCTGGAGAGCTTCACGGACCCGTCCGGATGAGATCCGATCTCCATCAATTAGCACCGCTTCGACTGTCTCGGCCTCGATCCCGTTGCGCGCACCCAGCTCGCGCAGCACTTCGGCATTGCCCCCGCGGCCCTTGCCGAAGGTGAAGTCCTCGCCGGTGACGACCCCCGCTGCGCCGAAGCGCTTGGCCAAGATCTCGGCAACGAAATGCTCGGCTGTAGTACTGGCCAGCTCCGGACCAAAGTTGAACACCAGCATCGCGTCGGCACCGGCGTGGGCGAACAGCTGTTCGCGCTGGTCGAGCGTGGTCAGGCGGAACGGCGGCGTATCGGGCTTGAAGTGGCGGACCGGGTGCGGATCGAACGTCGCGACGATCACCGGCCGCCGCTCGTGAGCGCCTCGCTGCACCGCCCGACCCACCACCGCCTGGTGGCCGAGGTGGAAGCCGTCGAAATTGCCGAGCGCGATGATCGCGCCGCGAAGCTCCTCGGGAATGGGCTGGTCATGGAACAGGCGCTGCATCGCCGCCTGCCGTAATGGCTAGCGCTTTCGGCGGCAATCTTCGGGAAAATCCTGTCCTACAGGGCCCTTGTCTGGCATGGCATTGGTCCGCCGCTCTTTCGGATCGTCAACCACGCTTTCATAATTTCCCGCGGGCTCGCTAACTTCACAAAATTGGCGCCTGTCCCCATGAAAATAGTGAAGTTAGGAGGTCGCTCGCACGCTTGACTCACGGTGGGTGCACTCCTACATGACCGCCATCCCGTTTCACCGGTCGACCGGCGGCGCATCCGTGCGCGCGCCGTTTTGCCGTTACTGGGTCCCATCAAAGTAGCACTTTGAGGGGGTGTGGAGCGGGTCAACGCTTTGAGATGGGGTGGTCGGGTGCCCGCCGCCCTGTGGAGCTAGGAGATTGCTTAATGGCACGTATCGCGGGCGTTAACTTGCCCACCAACAAGCGCGTTGTGATCGCGCTGCAGTATATCCACGGCATTGGCCCGTCCAAGGCCAAGGAAATCACCACGAAGCTGTCGATCTCGCCGGAACGTCGCATCCAGGACCTCACCGACCAGGAAGTGCTGCACATCCGCGAAACGATCGACGCCGACTACAGCGTCGAGGGCGACCTTCGCCGCGAGACGGCGATGAACATCAAGCGCTTGATGGACCTCGCCTGCTACCGCGGTCTCCGCCATCGCAAGGGCCTTCCGGTCCGCGGCCAGCGCACGCACACCAATGCGCGCACCCGCAAGGGCAAGGCCAAGCCGATCGCGGGCAAGAAAAAGTAAGCGAGTGACCGCGTGGGACGCGGTTGCGAGACACTTTTCAAGCACCTCGACTTAGAGAGATTAGGGATTTCCAATGGCACGTGAACCCCAGCGCCTTCGCCGTCGCGAGCGCAAGAACATCACCGCCGGCGTCGCGCATGTGAACGCCAGCTTCAACAATACCATGATCACCATCACCGACGCCCAGGGCAATGCGATCGCCTGGTCCAGCGCCGGAATGATGGGCTTCAAGGGCAGCCGCAAGTCGACCCCCTACGCGGCGCAGGTCGCGGCGGAAGACGCCGGCCGCAAGGCCGCCGAACATGGCGTCCGCACCCTTGAGGTCGAAGTGAAGGGCCCCGGATCGGGCCGCGAGAGCGCTCTTCGCGCGCTCCAGGCGGTCGGTTTCCAGATCACGTCGATCCGCGACGTGACCCCGATCCCGCACAACGGCGTCCGTCCGTCCAAGCGCCGCCGCGTCTAAGGCTTTGGGCCAAAGAGATACTTTGGCCGAGGTTTTAGGGAATAAAAGTTCAAAATCAGGGGCCTGGCGGGACGCCGTCACCCCAAACTGCCAAGGAAGTAATATGGCCGTCAACGCAAAGAACTGGCAGGAACTCAAGAAGCCCAACGCCCTGGAGCGCAAGCCCGGGACCGACGTCCGCCGCAAGGCCGCGTTCGTCGCCGAGCCACTGGAGCGCGGCTTCGGAATGACCCTCGGCAACAGCCTGCGCCGCGTGCTTTTAAGCTCGCTGCAGGGCGCCGCGGTCACCTCGATCAAGATCGAGGGCGTGCTTCATGAGTTCTCAAGCCTCGCGGGTGTCCGCGAGGACGTTACCGACATCATCTTGAACGTGAAGCAGATCGCGCTGAAGATGGAAGGCGAGGGACCCAAGCGGCTGCAGCTGTCGGCCACCGGCCCCGGCGAAGTCACCGCCGCACAGATCGCCACCACCGGCGACATCGAGGTCACCAACCCGGACCTCGTCATCTGTCACCTCGACGATGGCGCGACGCTCAACATGGAGCTGACCGCCGACATCGGTAAGGGCTATGTGCCCAGCGCAGCCAACCGCCCGGCCGACGCTCCGATCGGCCTGATCCCGGTCGACGCGCTTTACTCGCCCGTTCGCCAGGTCGCCTACAAGGTGGAGAACACCCGCGTCGGCCAGGAACTGGACTATGACAAGCTGACGCTGACCATCGAGACCGACGGCACCATCACGCCGGAGGATTCGCTGGGCTATGCCGCGAAGATCCTGCAG
>DASTVY010000108.1:0-5064 GCA_035758865.1 Sphingomicrobium sp.
GCTGTTTGCCCTCCTTGGACTGATCCCGGCCCTGTTTGCCATGGCAGCCCAAGACTCGTCGCAGCCTCAGGTCGTGCGGCGCGTCGTCGTTCAGGACGAGCTGATCATCAGCATCCCCGTGCGCCCCAGGCCGAAACGGCCGCAAAACATCGAATGGAAGGAAGAAAAGGGCCCTAAGTGTATCGCCACCGACCAGCTCGCCGGTGCGATGTGGTCGGGACCCACGACGATCGACCTGGTACTGCGCGACCGGAGGCGGATAAGGGCGGTGATGGACGACGAATGTCCGGCACTGGATTTCTATCGCGGCTTTTACCTCCAGCCGGACGACCAGCGAATTTGTGCCAAGCGCGAGTCCATCCAAAACCGAGTGGGGGGTAGCTGCCGGATCGAGCGATTCCGGCGCTTGGTACCGCAAGTCAAACAGGTGAAGCGCTAAGCCCTCAACTTGACATTTGACCCCTCCCGCTTGTAGCGCGCCGCTGGCGCGACGCCATTGAGCGGCGCGCTTTCATTTTTCTCCGGATTTATCGATGCCCTTTGCCGATCTCGGCCTTTCCGACCAGTTGCTTCGCGCCGTCACCGACAGCGGCTATGACGTGCCGACCCCGATCCAGAAGGGGGCGATCCCATCGGTGCTGATGGGCAAAGATTTAATCGGCATCGCCCAGACCGGCACCGGCAAGACCGCCGGCTTCGTGCTGCCCATGATCGACATCCTGGCCGAAGGGCGGAGCCGGGCGCGCATGCCGCGATCGCTGATCCTAGAGCCGACACGGGAGCTGGCGGCGCAGGTCGCCGAGAATTTCGAAAAATACGGCAAATATCACAAGCTCTCGATGGCCCTGCTGATCGGCGGGGTTCAGTTCGGCGACCAGGTGAAGGCGCTGGAAAAGGGCGTTGACGTGCTGATCGCCACGCCCGGCCGGCTGATGGACTTGTTCAGCCGCGGCAAGATCATGCTCAACGATTGCAATCTGCTGGTGATCGACGAGGCCGACCGGATGCTGGACATGGGGTTCATCCCCGACATCGAGATCATCTGCTCGAAGCTTCCCAAGGCCCGCCAGACCCTGCTGTTCTCGGCCACCATGCCGCCGCCGATCAAGAAGCTGGCCGATCAGTTCCTGACGGACCCCAAGACGATCGAAGTGGCGCGGCCGGCGACCGCCAACATCAATATCGAGCAGCGGCTGGTCATGACTCGCGGCGACAAGAAGCGCGAGGCGCTGCGCACCATCCTGCGCGGAGAGGATTTCAAGAACGCGATCATCTTCTGCAACAAGAAGACGACGGTTCGCGAGCTTTACACCAGCCTCAAGCGATCGGGCTTCGCGGTCGGACAAATCCAGGGCGACATGGACCAGAGCGACCGCATCGCCGAGTTCGACCGGTTCAAGAATGACGAGATCACGGTTCTGGTCGCGTCCGACGTTGCCGCGCGCGGGCTGGATGTGAAGGGCGTCAGCCACGTCGTCAATTTCGACGTTCCGTGGCAGCCCGACGATTATATCCACCGCATCGGCCGGACCGGCCGCGCCGGGGCCAAGGGCATCGCCATCACGCTCGCCACGCGCGAAGATGGCGACCAGGTCGCGGCAATCGAACGGCTAACCGGGATCAAGCTGCCGCGGGTGGAGGGCGAGAAGACATCCGCCCAAACGGTTGAAGTGCCGAAAAACGAAGCCGCCAGCGAGGACCGACCGGCAAAGGGCCGGGGGCGCTCGCGCGGCAGACGCGGCGAAAAAGATCAGCGGTCCGAGCGCCCGATCAAGCAACCCATTGCGGCGGCCGAAGTCGAGCCAGAGTCAATCCTAGCCAAAGAGCCGCAGAAAGCCGCAGATTCGACCCCCGGCTGGAACGGCCCGGTTCCAAGCTTTCTTCAGTTTAGCGCGGTCTAGGCGGCCTTCTTCCCCTGACGGTAGCGATCAAGGAAGGCATTGGCGTGCTCGGCAAAGCGGCCGTCGCGGATGGCTTCGCGCATGCCCTGCATCAGCCGCTGGTAGAAGCTGAGATTATGCTCCGTCATCAGCATCGCGCCCAATATCTCGCCTGACCTCACCAGGTGGTGAACATAAGCGCGGCTGTAAGTCGTGCAGGTCGGGCAATTGCATTCCGAGTCGAGCGACCCCTGGTCCTCCCCGAAACGGGCGTTGCGGATATTGATCGGCCCATCGGCCGTGAAGGCCTGCCCGGTGCGGCCCGATCGTGTGGGAAGAACGCAATCGAACATGTCTACTCCCCGGGCCACCGCGCCGACGATATCGTCGGGCTTGCCCACGCCCATCAGGTAGCGCGGCCGGTCGACCGGAAGCTGCTCGGGCGCGAAATCGAGCACTCCGAACATCGCATCCTGCCCTTCGCCCACCGCCAGGCCGCCGATCGCGTAGCCGTCGAAACCGATGTCGACGAGAACATCGGCTGAACTCTTCCGCAGCCCTTCATCCAGTGCGCCTTGCTGGATCCCGAATTGCGCGGCGCGCTCTGCATGCTCGCTACCGGCCAGGAATGCGTCGCGCGACCGCCGAGCCCAACGCATCGATCGCTCCATCGCTTCGACCTGCACCTTCCGCGTCGAGGTGGTCGGGACCAGCTCGTCGAACGCCATCACGATGTCGCTGTCGAGCAGTCGCTGGATTTCGGTGGAACGCTCCGGCGTAATGAGATGCCTGGCTCCGTCGAGGTGGGATTTGAAAGCCACCCCTTCTTCGGTCCGCTTGGTCAGCTCGGCGAGGCTCATCACCTGATAGCCGCCGCTGTCGGTCAGAATCGGCCGCTCCCACTGCATGAACTTGTGCAGTCCGCCCAGCTTCGCCACGCGCTCTGCGGTCGGGCGGAGCATCAGATGATACGTATTGCCGAGTATGATGTCGGCTCCGGTCGCCCTAACGCTTTCGGGCTTCATCGCCTTGACCGTGGCTGCCGTGCCCACAGGCATGAAGGCCGGCGTGCGGATTTCGCCGCGTTGCATCGTGATGACGCCGGTGCGGGCGGCGCCGTCAGTGGCCTGAATATCGAACTGGAAGCGGGTCATTGGCCGCGCTCCCTAGCGATTTCGCCAGGCCCCGGCTACCGCGCCAAATATTCGGCCAGGGGCTTGCCCGTTGGCTGGAACGACCGCTTCCACGCCGCCTTGCTTTCATTGCCTCCAACGATTTCATCCGGATCCCATTCAGTGATTAGGCCGGTTTGCAGGTCATAGGCGGCGTAGCCATGCAGCAGGTCCTCAAACGGATAGAGGCTGGTCGGCCAGTCCTCGCCATTGGGCCCATAGGGCTTGCCCGTGAGCATCCGATATTCCTTAACGGCTGCCTTGAGCGAATAGAATTCCCCGCAGGGCGCGGCGCGGTGATTCCTTCCACACAGGTAAAATTCGCGCAGGTCCGGCGGCAGGCTGAAGCCCAGACGCCTTTCCGCAGCCAGCATGTCCACTTCCTTGAGGGGCTTGGCGGGCTTTTGCTTGCGCCTCCGCACCCGCGGGTTGGGCCCGACGGCGATGCGCCCGGTAAGCCACAGGATCGGGGCCAGGATTGCCGAAACCAGCAGAAGGAAAAAGATCAGCACCGGACGCAACAGTTTCATGGGTCCCCCCTACACTTCGGACCATCAATCTACCCGATCGGCCATACTAAAGGGTAAAGCCGTCGACTTGGCGACGACTTGCTCCCAATAGAACCGCATGATCGAACCCTGGGTCTACGGGTTGGATCGGGAGTCATACGGCGATGCGCTTTGGCGCCAGCCTCATCAGGTCGTTGCTTGTCGTCCTTTCGCTGGGCCTCACCGCGCGGTTACTCTGGACCTATTTTTCGGCCTGACTCCCGCCGCAATCTACCCATAGTGGCGGCTCCTATGACCAAGCCGCTCAACAGCAAGTCGCGTTTTGCCTTCATCGTCGGTGCTCCGCGCTGCGGTACGACGACGCTGGCGAGCTTCCTCCAGCAGCACCCGGACGTCTGTTTCTCCGCAGTCAAGGAGCCGCATTTCTTCTCACGCGACGAAATTGCGGCATTGTCCGCCGAGGAGCTCGATAAGGCAGTCGCCGAAGAATATTGGCAGCGCTTCTTCGGCCACTGCGAGGGTAATCCAAAGCTCTACGCCGAAGGCTCGGTCACTTATCTTTACGTGCCTGAAAGGATGGCTCCCATCCTCAAGCTATGGCCGGAGGCAAAGTTCGTCATCGCACTGCGCGACCCGCTTTCGATGCTCCCGTCGCTCCATGCGCGCCTGCTGGTGACCGGCGACGAGACGATCCGCGACTTTCCGACGGCGTGGGCCAAGATTGATGAAAGGGCACGAGGCAAGTCTGTCCCCAAGCAAGCCATCGACCCACGTTGGCTGCGCTATGACTGGGCCGGACACCTTGGCGAGAATGTCGAACGCTTCCTCGGTGCGGTCGGCCGGGATCGGTGCCACATCGTCCTGTTTGATGATCTTTCGAGTGACCCTGAGGGCACATATCGGGAGCTGTGCCGCTTTCTTGGGATCGAGCCTTGGGCCGGCACCAACTTCAAGCCGCAGCGGATCAACAAAGCGATTCGCATCGGCTGGCTTCAGCGCCTTCTCAAGCGGCCGCCCAAGGCCGTCCGAACAGCATTGGCCGGCGAGAAGTTTCATGCGCGTGAGAAGAAGGTCGGATCAAAGCAGAACCCGGCGCTCGCGACGATCTTCCGCATGCGGAAGCGCCTGCTCGACTGGAACAAGGTTCCGGCAAAGCGCGAGACCCTCGATCCTGCAGTTCGTCAGCAGATCATCGACCGCCTTCGCGACGATGTGATCCTGCTTTCGAAAGTAATCGACCGCGATCTCAGCCATTGGCTGGGCGGCGTGCCCGAAGCCAAGCCCGCCAAGCCAGCCAGGCGCGCCTAGATTTATTTGGGGCAGCCGGACCAGTCATCCCTGGAAGAAGATGGCAGCCACACAAGCGGGTCTACCACGTTGAACGAAGCTGACTCTCTTGCCTGTTGATCGAGCAGATATCCATGTCCTGCGCCATAAATGACTATGATCCGCTCGTCGGGCGTGTTGGCAAGCGCTCTGATATTGTTGAGGATACGCAAGTTC
>DASTVY010000138.1:0-2561 GCA_035758865.1 Sphingomicrobium sp.
GTCGGCATGGACCGTCAATACGCTTGAATCGCTGCCAATCGCCAAGCGGATAGCGCGCATGGGCATCGCGGTTCTGACCTACACCAGCGTCAGGGCATATGGCGACGGCAAGGCTCAGCTCATCAACGGCTTGACCGGGGCTGAGTCAGAGCTTGCCGCCGGAGCGCTGGTGACGGTTACCGCGCGCCTTCCGATCGACGGCCTCTATCTCGACCTGGAGCAGTTGCACGATCGCTGGAAAGACGCGGGCATCTCATCGATCGCGCGGATCGGCGATTGCTGGGCGCCGAGTACGATTCAGCAGGCGGTCTACACCGGGCACAAATGGGCGCGCGAACTCGACGAAGCTCCTGTCGAACTGGTGCCGCGCGAACTGCCGATGATCGAATCCGGCCGAGTGAAGGTGTCGAGATGAGGACCGTTGCGCTTCTCTTGCTACTTGTGGCCACACAGATTGACGCAAGGGCCCGCGACCTGGGCGTCCCGTTCGAAGGCAAGCCCGGGCCGCTCAACGCAATTACGGATGTTCCAGGCGTGGAAGTCGGGCAGAAAACGCTGATCGAGGGCGAGGGACCGCTAATTGTTGGCAAAGGCCCCGTCCGGTCCGGGGTAACGGTCATCTTCCCGCGGGGCCGCAACAATCTGAAACCGGTGTACGGCGGCTATTTCAACCTCAATGGGAATGGGGAGATGACGGGCCTCGCCTACATGGAGGATTTCGGCGTCGTAAGCGGGCCGATCGGCATCACTAGCACGAACGCAATCGGCCACGTCTACGCTGGAATTCAGGAATGGGCCGTCCAACACACTGGCGAGGCCGTATACCCCGTCGTCGCCGAGACGTGGGACGGCTGGCAAAGCGACATCAACGGCTTCCACGTCCGTCCCGAAACGGCGAAAATGGCGCTGGACGCCGCCAAAAGCGGGCCAGTCGAGGAAGGACTGGTCGGCGGCGGGACCGGAATGCATTGTTTCAGCTTCAAGGGCGGTATCGGCACGTCGTCCCGGGCGGTCATCGCGGGCCGCAAACCCTATACGGTCGGCGTGCTCGTTCAATGTAACACCGGAGACCGAAAGGTTCTGCGTATCGCAGGCGTGCCGGTGGGTCAGGCCTTCACGAAAAGCTGGCTACCCTGTTACGACCCCAGGCAATCAAAGCCGGAACAGCTCCCCAAGTGCGGTAGCGGCGGCAGGGCATTGCCCGACCAGGGATCGATCATCATCGTCGTCGGCACCGACGCGCCGCTGATGCCGCTCCAGCTCCAGCGTGTCGCCAAGCGCGCCGCGCTTGGGCTCGCTCGGCTGGGCTCATATTCGGGGACGAGCTCGGGCGACATCATATTGGCCTTCTCGACTGTGCCCGACGCGGTCAACGGTCCCGATCAAAAAGCTCCGTCGCCGATTGTGCCGTTGGCAGATTCCGAGGTGAATGCGGTTTTCGAAGCGACGGTTCAGGCCACCGAGGAAGCAATCGTCAACGCGCTGGTCGCGGCGCGAACGTCGACTGGTGCTGACGGCTATACGATGTACGGCCTTCCGCACGACGAGACGCGTGCGATCCTGAAGCGCTACAACCGCCTCGAAAGTCCGGCCAAATGACTCTGCCGCGCGTCACCTACTCGAACACCGGCGAAGATTTCTCCGGTGTCCACGCACATCTGGATTCAATCATTTCCGAGGCGGAGGCCCGGCTGCTCGGAAAGACCCGGCCCGGATTGATCGGCGGCCGCGACCGTACCGACGGACCAAACGTCGTCGCCCGAAGCCCCATCGACCGAGACATCGTACTTGGCGAATTTCCGCAAGCGGACGCGGCTCTGGTCGATGAGGGAGTGGCTGCTGCCCGGGCCGCGTTTCCAGCGTGGCGCGATTTGGGGTGGCAAAGGCGGATAGCAATTCTTCGCGCCGGGGCTGACGCGATCGAACAGCGCAAGTGGGACATTTCCGTCGCCTGCCTGGTTGAGGTCGGCAAATCGCGGCTCGAAGCAGTCGGGGAGGTCGAGGAGGCGATCGACCTCGTTCGCCATTATTGCGACGAGATGGAGCGCACGGGCGGCTTCCGCGAGGAGCGCCCTGGGGCTTCCGCCGCCGAGCGCTGCGCGGTCGAACTACGTCCCTACGGCATGTTCGGAGTCATCGCCCCCTTCAATTTTCCTGTCGCACTATCAGTCGGGATGGTGTCGGCCGCGCTGATTGCCGGCAACACCGTCGTGTTCAAGCCCAGCGACGCGGCCGGCCTGACTGGAAGGCTGGTGGTTGAAGCGCTGATCGACGGCGGCTTGCCCGACGGCGTCCTTAATCTCATCCACGGTGGCCGTGAGGCCGGCGAAGCGCTGGTCCGCAATCCAGGTGTCGACGGCTTTGCCTTCACCGGCTCCAATGCCGTGGGCATGACCATCATGCGCGCCGCAGCATCGTCGCAGGCAATGCGCCCGGTGCTCGCGGAGATGGGCGGAAAGAACCCTGCTTTCGTCTTGCCGAGCGCTGACCTGGCGGTTGCAGCGAGCGGGGTCGCCCGATCGGCTTTCGGCTTGACCGGGCAGAAGTGCAGTGCCCTTGCG
>DASTVY010000159.1:0-7201 GCA_035758865.1 Sphingomicrobium sp.
CTGCTGGTGCTTGCGAGCCTCGACGTCGGTCTTTCCCATGAGGATCGCGACCTTGCACCGCGGGTCGCCCGCGCCCGACGACCACCATTTGCGGCCGTTGATGACATAATTGTCGCCATCGCGATCGATCCGGCACTCGATGTTGGTCGCGTCCGACGAGGCGACGCCCGGTTCGGTCATCAGGAAGGCGGAGCGGATCTCGCCCCGCATTAATGGCGCCAGCCATTCATCCTTCTGCTCGCGGGTGCCGTAGCGGTGCAGCACCTCCATGTTGCCAGTGTCGGGGGCAGAGCAGTTGAAGGCCTCCGCCGACCAGAGGATCCGGCCCATTTCCTCGGCGCACAGCGCATATTCGAGGTTGGTGAGCTGCTCCCCTTCGAATTCGAAAGTTTCGTCGACGTGGCTGAGCGCGCCGCCGGGCGGCATGAACAGGTTCCACAGACCGGCCGCTTTCGCCTTGGGCTTCAATTCCTCGATAAGCTGAAGCGGCTGCCAGCGATCGCCGCTGTCGATTTCCTTCTTATAGTCGGCGACTCGGGGCCTGACATGCTGATCGACAAACTGGCGGACGCGGTCGCGGAAAAAAGCCTGACGTTCCGTAAGGTCAAAATCCACCGCCGCTCTCCCGCTTTCGCGACCGTCCGGTCTCGTTAGAAAACGGGCTAGGACGGTGACACTTGCGGGGCAAGTGGGCTTTCGTTCAGGCGGCTGCGACCGCGACGGTTTCCTGTCCTTCAACAGCCCGATATTCGCGCTGCATGGCAACGGCCGCGGCAGCACCGGCAACCAGCCACAGGCTCGAATTGGTCCACCAGATGATCGTCAGCGCCTCGCCTTCGAACAGCCGATAGAGATAATTGGCGCCAATCCCATTGATCATTCCATGGCACAGCATCGCCGGAAGCACTCCGCCGTTCGCGCGCATCGTCAGCCAGGCGAGCACGAAGCTTCCGCCCGTGAGGCTGATCAGGAACTGCGGCAACAAGTCCAGCGGAAGCTGCGATCCCATCAGCGGATAGTGCCAGATCGCCCAGATCGGGCAGATGGCGAGCGCCGCCATGACTGGGCCGAAGCGGCTGGTCAGGCTGGGCAACAGATAGCCGCGCCAGCCCGGTTCCTCGCCTAGCGCGACAAACAGCAACGCAATCAGGAAGGCATCGACGAACTCCACGCTGCGCGATGCCGCCTGTGCAAGAGGAAATGCCGTTCCAGTTGCCAATGCTCCGGCCATAACGCCCGTCAGGCACAGTAGCGCCGGCAGGAGCAACGCGATGGCATAGGTCGAAGGCGCCGCGCGCACCCGGACGATCCGCTTCACATAATCCCGGAACTGGCCGGATACCGCACAGACGATTAACGCAGCAACCAGTGGACCGAGCGGGTTCAGGCCGCTGTCCGTCGCGCTACTCCCGCGGATCAGGAATCCGTACCAGGACAAGGGCAAGACGAGCACGAGGAACAGGGCCAGCGGCCAGAGGCGTTCACGAGTCATGTCAATCCTCCGCTGTATTATTGCCGTAATACAGTAAGGCGCAACATGCAAGCGCGGAAATCCGCTTCCCCCGGCCGCCATTGCATGCTTTGCCTTCTGCGAGGTGGAAAATGGCTGATCTCGACTCGTTCCGCTCCGAAACGCGTGCCTGGCTGGAGGCCAATTGCCCTCCTCAAATGCGCGAGCCGATGAAGGGTGAGAAGGATCTCTGCTGGGGCGGGCGGAACTTCGAATTCCAGAACGAGGCTCAGAAGCGGTGGCTGGACGTCATGGCGTCGAAGGGCTGGACCGTGCCCGACTGGCCCAAGGAATATGGTGGCGGCGGACTTTCGCCAGCCGAGAGCAAGGTGCTGAAGGAGGAAATGCGCGCGCTCGGCTGCCGTCCGCCTCTGACCAGCTTCGGCATCTCGATGCTCGGGCCAGCACTGCTCAAATATGGAAATGAGGAGCAGAAGAGGCGCTTCCTGACCGAGATCGCACGGGGCGAAATCCGCTGGTGCCAGGGCTATTCCGAGCCGGGCGCAGGCAGCGACCTGGCCGGGCTGCAGACCAAGGCCGAAGATCAAGGAGATCACTATCTCGTCAACGGCCAGAAGGTGTGGACCAGCTATGCCGACCAGGCCGACTGGATCTTCTGCCTGGTTCGCACGTCGAGCGAGAGCAAACATGGCGGGATCAGCTTCCTGTTGTTCGACATGGAAAGCCCCGGTGTTTCGACCAAGCCAATCCTGCTCATCAGCGGCAATTCTCCCTTCTGCGAGACCTTCTTCGACGATGTTAAGGTGCCCAAGGACCAGCTCGTCGGCGAGGTCAACAAGGGCTGGGACGTCGCCAAGTATCTGCTTGGCCATGAGCGCGAAATGATCAGCGGAATGGGCCTCGGTTCCGGCATCGGCACCGGGGCATCGGGCGTGATGCTGGGCCCGGTCGCCAGGCCGGAGGACCCGTTGCTTCGAGCGGAAATAGCTGCGTTCGACGTCGATGCGCTGGCGTTCGCGGCGATGAGCGAGCGCTTCATCGATCAACTGAAGGCCGGGGAAGCGCACCCTGCCCTGCCGAGCATGATGAAATATGCCGGGACCGAGCTCAACAAGCGCCGCAACGAGCTGGTCATGGCGGCAGGCGGCAGCGATGCGCTGGAATGGGATAGTGAGCGGTCGAAGGGCGGAAAGTCGGCACGCGACTGGCTCCGCTCCAAGGCCAATTCGATCGAGGGCGGGACCAGCGAGATCCAGCTCGGAATCGTCGCCAAGCATATCTTGAGGTTGCCCGGAGCATGATGACCCTGACCGATGACCAACGCCTGCTGCAGGACAGCGTCCGGCCGTTCATGGCGGAGGAAGGCGCGATCAAGAAGCAGCTGCGCCACTGGCGCGATACCGGCTGCACGGATGGCTATGGCACGGACTTCTGGAAGCAGTTCGCCGAGCTTGGCCTGACCGGGATCCTGATCCCCGAGGCGCAGGGCGGGTCGGGCCTCGGCCTCGTGGAAGCGGGCGTAGTGCTGGAGGAGGTCGGCCGCAACCTCACCTCCTCCCCGTTCCTGACGACCGCAGTCGCCGCGGTGCGCGCGCTCGAAGGATCGGCTCAGGCGGAGCGCTGGTTCCCCGGAATCATCGCCGGCGAGACGGTGGCGACGCTGGCGATCGACGAGGGCAAGCACCATAATCCGGCGAGGACCGCGATGGAGGCCAGGCGACAGGGCAACGGCTTTGTCCTCAATGGCGCGAAGCAATTCACCGTCCATGGCAACAGCGCGCATGTGATCCTGGTCGCGGCGCGGACCGGCGGTTCTGCAGGGGAGACGGACGGCATCACCCTCTTCGCCGTCGAAAAGGGCGCGAGCGGCCTTGAAGTGGAACGCGTTTCACTGGCCGACAGCAGCAAGGCGGCGAGGCTCCGCTTGGACAATGTCGCGGTCGATGCCGATGCAGTAATTGGCGAAGTCGACGGCGGCTGGGCGCCGCTGTCGCGCGCGCTGAACGCGGGCCGGGCCGGTGCGGCCGCAGAGCTGGTCGGAGTTGCCGCCGGGGCCAGCGAGATGACCTTCGAGTATCTCAAGCAGCGCAAGCAGTTCGGGAAGCTGATCGGCGAATTCCAGGTGCTACAGCACCGGGCCGCCCACCTCTACGGCGAGATCGAGATTGCCCGCGCCGCCGCGCTCAAGGCCGCGCAGCTGCTGGATGCGGACGACGACAAGGCCGAGCTGTTCGTGTCGGTCGCCAAGGCCAAGGCGGGCCGCGTGTCGGCGCTGGCGGTGCAGGAAGGCGTGCAGATGCACGGCGGCATCGGCATGACCGACGAGCATGACATTGGTCTCTATATGAAGCGCGAAGCGGTATTGTCGGAGTTGTTCGGCGGTCCCCGCTTCCATGCCGCGCGCGTCGCGGAGTTAAGCGGCTACTAAGGCCGCTCCAGCAGGAAATTGATCCGGGCCGAGGCGATCGGCTTGTCGCGCGCACCCTGCCAGGCGAAGGCCTCGACATTGGCGATGCGGTTGCCGAGACGCTCGATCACCGCATCGGCAAACGTGTCCCTGGGCGTCCCTCCGCGCATATAGTCGACCGTCACGGTGATCGGCTTCATCGTCACCGTCTCGTCGTCCAATGCACGTCTCAATGCCGTGAAGGCTGCGAATTCCAGGAGACCGGCAATCGCCCCGCCGTGGAGAAATCCGGGCCTTCCAACGACATCGTCATTGAACGGCATCACGAAGCGGAGCCCGTCATCATGATCCTCGCTTCGAAGCTGCAGTAGCTGGGCGTAGGGCGGAAGCGTCTTCATCGGCGCCACCGTTAGCGCGGCGAGGCGGTGCGGTCACTGCTTGGTTTTGTAGCCGCAGATGATCCCTAGTAAGAACGAAGCGAACAGGCAGAGCTGGATCTTCCCACTGGGATCAGACCAGTGAAAATAATCCTCGCCCCAGCCGAACAGCCAGACGAACATCATTGCAGCGATGCCGACTACCATTTCTCCACTCCTCACAATGCCAGATGGCAGCCTCCGGCGTGCCATCTTGGACCGGAAAAAGGTAAATATCGGGTAAAGCTTGCCGTTCAGAGCCCCTCGGGGCATAGGGCCGCCAACTCCACCGCAGGAAGGCAAGAGCGATGAAAGCGCGTGTGTTCGTCACCCTGAAACCCGGCGTGCTCGACCCGCAGGGCAAGGCGATTCATCATGCCTTGGAAGGGCTTGGCTTCGGCGGGATCCAGGAAGTGCGCGCCGGAAAGCTGATCGAGCTGGAACTGGCCGACGGCACCAGCGACGATGAAATTGCCGACATGTGCCGCAAGCTCCTGGCCAACACCGTCATCGAGAATTTCAAGATCGAGCGGATGGCCACGGCATGAAGAGCGCGGTCCTCGTCTTCCCAGGATCCAACTGCGACCGCGACCTCGCGGTTGCCATTGAGCAGGTGACCGGACGCGCTCCGGCGATGATCTGGCATCGTGAGGCCGAGCTGCCCGAGGGCACTGATTTCATCGCCATTCCAGGCGGTTTTTCCTATGGCGACTATCTTCGGTCCGGTGCGATGGCGGCGCGTTCGCCAATCATGCGTGCCGTTTCCGACGCTGCGGCACGCGGCGTTCCCGTGCTCGGCATTTGCAATGGCTTCCAGGTGCTGACCGAGACCGGTCTGCTTCCGGGAGCGCTAATGCGTAACGCCGGACTCCACTTCGTCTGCCGCTCGGTTGGCCTAAAGGTCGAAAACAGCCAGTCGATTTTCACCTCCGCCTATCAGGCGGGCGAGGAGATCAGCATTCCCGTCGCCCACCACGACGGCAATTATCAGGCGGACGGCGAGACGCTCGACCGGCTGGAAAGCGAGGGTCGCGTTGCCTTCCGCTACACAGGTGAGGTCAACGGGTCGGCCCGCGGTATTGCAGGGATCATCAACGCCCAGGGCAATGTGCTCGGCATGATGCCGCACCCCGAACGCGCGCTTGAGGTGGCCCACGGCAATACCGACGGCAGAAGACTGTTCGAAGGGCTGCTGGAAGCGGTCGCCTGAATCTGTCGTCTTGCGGCGCTTCACGCCGGGACATAAGCCCCTTCGAACGCGCGCCCGTAGCTCAGCTGGATAGAGCACGTGCCTTCTAAGCATGAGGTCGCAGGTTCGAATCCTGCCGGGCGCGCCATCCTCTTGCAAAGCTGGGCACTCCATTGCGAGTGCTTGTCCCAGTCGCAATGACGGCTCGTTCCAGTGCCTTTGCGCGATCCACGTATAGGCCTGGCGCAGAGCGGGGCTCTCTCCCCTGAGTCCATCGCGGAGCAAGTTCCCAAATCGACCAACAATTTCCGGAGTCATCGCCCGCTGATTGGTGCTTAGCTGCCGCTCCAGAGCTTCAATATTCGCAGTCAGCGAAGCAATGCGCCCATGGTGATGGGCCAGGAAAGCGGTCATCGGCTAATGGCGGGAATGGGTGGCAAGCGGGCGTCACCAGTCACCTCAGAGCCAGGATGCAATTACGAATGCGAGAAATAGCGCTGACGCCGCGAACATGACAGCCGTTGCTATCCAGCCGAGCACTTTCGTGCGCTTTGACACCGTCAGCCGACCCATCGCGTGCGGATTGCTGACGATTAGCATCATGACCGCCATCAACGGTGCCGCAAGAATGCCATTGACCACGGCCGCCCAGTAAAGCGCGCGTGCGGGATCGATGCCAACTGCGTTCAGTGATGCGCCCGCCAGAGTAGTAATAGCGATGGTCGCGTAGAAGAGCCGCGCTTTGAGGGGTTTGGCGTCGAGGCTGCCTGGAAACCCGGCCATCTCCGTCACTGCATAGGCCGCCGAACCGGCGAGCACAGGGACGGCAAGCAGACCGGTGCCGATTATTCCAACGGCGAACATGGCAAAGGCGAACTGTCCGGCAAGAGGTCGCAGCGCTTCGGCGGCCTGCTGCGATGTCGTAATGTCGTAGATCCCGTTGGCATTCAGGGTCGCCGCCGTAGCGAACACGATTGCAAGGCTTATGATCGTGCTGAAACCCATCCCAGCAAGCGTGTCCAGCCGAATGCGCCGAAGTTCGGGACCAGCCGAGCTTGGAGTGGTGCAAAGCGGCTTGACGTGGTGCCGACGCTGTTCCTCGATTTCCTGGCCGGCTTGCCAGAAGAAAAGATATGGACTGATCGTCGTGCCGAGGATCGCAACCAAAGCAGTTGCATACGCGATGCTCCACTGCAGTTCGGGTACCACCAGCGACCGTAATGCGTAGGGCCAGGGCACGTGCGCGACCATCACCACCCCAACGTAGGTAAAGAGGGTCAGCGTCGTCCACCTCAACACCGAGGCATATCGCGGATAGCTGAGTCCTACCTCCAGGCCGATGCAGAGAATGCCGAAAAGCAATGTGTAAAGCCCACCGTTGCCGCCTGCCAGCAGGGCCAGAGCGGCTCCCATTGCACTTAGGTCGGCGCCCAAGTTTACGACGTTGGCGACAAGCAAGAGTGCCACCATCGACCATAGCATCCTCGGATAATGGCGCTTTAGATTGCGTGCGATGCCAACTCCCGTGACACGCCCGATGGTAGCCGCGACTTCCTGGATTACGACCATAAGAGGAAAACTGAGAACGAAGGTCCACGAGAGACCATAGCCGAACTCGGCGCCAATCTGGCTATGTGTGCCGATGCCGCTGGGATCGTCGTCAGCGGCGCCGGCGATCAGGCCTGGGCCGAGCGTTCGCAGGAACGAGCGACGTCCTT
>DASTVY010000201.1:0-2173 GCA_035758865.1 Sphingomicrobium sp.
AGCCTGTGTCCTCGCCTGCTGGATCTGGCGCCGGCGCACGATCTGCTGGTCGGCCAGCACGCCGATCAGGATCACGCCGCCGATGACCGCGAAATTGAGCGACGAGGGGATGCCGAGCAGGTTGACCAGGTTCTGCAGCACCTGCAGCAGGATGGTGCCGAGGACCACGCCCGTGATCGAGCCTTCGCCGCCCTGCTCAGCGGCGCCTACAAGCCGGCGCCGGACGAGCGTGTCGGCGTGCTGGTGTGCGGCGGCAACACGGTCGCGGTGGATTTCGACCGGGCCTAGAGCATTTTTCCTGAAGGGTGAATCGATGGTATTCCCCCGACGCGGGGGTTTGTGATTCAAGATGCTGACTGGGTGGAGGCCAGCATCGATGTCACGACCCTATTCTGTGGATCTTCGCGATCGGGCGGTTTCCTCGGTTGAGAGCGGCCGGAGCTGCCGTGAGACGGCTCGTCTGTTTGAGGTGAGTGTTGCGAGCGTTGTGAGGTGGTCGCAGCGCAAGCGTCGGACTGGGAGCGCGGCCGCTTCGCCGATGGGCTGGCGGAACCGGCCGCTGCGGCTGGCCGGGGAGCGCGCTTGGCTCCTGGAGCGGCTGGCGGTGCAGCCCGACCTGACGCTGCGGGCGATCCAGGGCGAGTTGTTGGATCGCGGCATGCGGGTGAGCCTGAAGGCGATCTGGCACTTCCTTCGGGTGGAGCGGCTGACGTTCAAAAAAAAGCCTGCACGCCGCCGAGCAGGCTCGCCCCGACGTGGCACGCCGGCGGGCGCAGTGGAAGAAGTATCAAGGACGGATTGATCCCCGGCGCTTGGTCTTCATCGATGAGACTTGGGCCAAGACCAACATGACCCGCCTGCACGGCCGTTGCCGCTGCGGCGATCGGCTGGTGGCCAAGGTTCCGCATGGGCGCTGGCACACCCTTACCTTCCTGGCCGCCCTGCGCTGGGACCGGATCGAGGCACCCTGCGTCATCGATGGACCGATCAACGGACGCAGCTTCCTGGCCTATGTCGAGCAGATGCTCGTCCCAACCCTCCAGCCCGGCGATGTCGTCATCATGGATAATCTCGGCAGCCACAGGCGCCAAGCCATCAGGCGCGCCATCCGCGCAGCTGGTGCCAAGCTCCTCTTCCTTCCGGCCTACTCGCCCGACCTCAACCCGATCGAACAGCTCTTCGCCAAGCTCAAGACACTGTTGCGCAAGCTCGACGCCCGAACTGTCGAAACCACCTGGCGTGGCATCGGTCAGCTCCTCGATGCCTTCACCCCGAAGGAATGCGCCAACTACTTCAGAAACTCGGGATACGCTTCAGAATAAAGGAATCATGCTCTAGCAAGCTTGGCTTACCGACTTGGGAAGCGCTTTCTATTGAGCCCGAGGTCTTCGACTAGGCCGTGGACTCAAATCTTGCCCAGATGAGGATAGCGGCGATTTGAACAGCGGCCAGGAAGTTGACGGCGTGCTTTTCGAAGCGAGTTGCGATCCGGCGGGCGTTCTTGAGCCTGTTGAAGAAGCGCTCGACGAGATTGCGCTGTCGGTACAGGATTTTGCTGTAGCGCCGAGGCATGCGCCGGCTTCGCGTGGGCGGAATGCAGGTCCGAATGCGGCGCTGGCGCAGAAGCTTCCGGAGCCAGTCCGCATCGTAGGCCTTGTCGGCGATGAGGCGGCCGTTGGCCGGCAAGACATCGATCAGGGCGGGAACGGCGGTGAGATCGTGCGCTTGCCCTGGTGTCAGGGCCAACCCGACCGGCAGCCCGCGGCCATCGACCACGGCATGGATCTTGGTGGTCAGGCCGCCGCGCGAGCGCCCAACCGCTTCCTCGCCGTTTTTTTGGGTGCCGCGGCATGTTGATGGGCGCGCACGACTGTGCTGTCGATCATGCGCAGGCTGTCGGGCGAGCGCTGCGCCAGTGCGCTAAACACCGCGTTCCACACCCCGCGCTTGGCCCAACGATTGAAGCGGTTATAGGCCGTCGTGTAAGGCCCATACCGCTCCGGCAGATCGCGCCACGATGCGCCCGTCCGAAGAATGAAAAAGATGCCGTTCAGAACCCGCCGATCCTCCTTCCGCGGCCGGCCGCGCGCCTTCTTGCTGGCGCGTCCTGGCAGCAACGGCTCGATGTTCGACCACTCCCAATCCGTCAGGTCGAACCTTCCGATCATGGCCA
>DASTVY010000212.1:0-2285 GCA_035758865.1 Sphingomicrobium sp.
CGCAATCTATGGAACACCGGTCCGCGGCCGTCAGCCTCACTCCGGCTTGATGTCGGCTGACCGGATCACCTTCGCCCACTTCTCGGTTTCCTCCGCGATGAGCTTTCCGAAATCGGCGGGCGAGCCAACAAGCACCGTGCCGTCCAGGTCGGCAAGCCGGGCCTTGATCTTGGGATCGGCGAGGCCGGCATTGATCTCCTTGTTCAGCTTGTCGATAATTTCAGCGGGCGTATCCTTGGGCGCGCCGAAGCCGAAGAAGGAGCTCGCCTCGTAGCCCGGGACGAACTCGTCCACGGTCGGGATGTCCGGCAGCGCCTCCGAGCGCGTCGCGGTGGTGATCGCGAGAGCGCGCAGCTTGCCGGCCCTGATGTACTCAATCGTCTGGGCCGGGTTCGTGAACAGGACCTGCACCTGCCCCCCGAGCAGATCGGTGAGCGCGGGCGCCACCCCGCGATAGGGCACGTGTACCATGTTGACGCCGGTCATCATCTTGAACAGTTCGGGGGTGATGTGGGTAATCCCGCCGACGCCGCCCGAACCGTAGGAGAGCTTGCCCGGATTCGCCTTTGCATAGGCAACGAACTCCGGAACCGTCTGCGCTGGAACCGACGGATGCACTACCATAACAAGGGCACCGCGGATGAAGCTCGCGACCGGCGCGATGTCGCGGACGAAATTGAAATTGAGTTTGTCGTAAAGCGTCGCATTGATTGCGTTCGGCGAGCCGACCAATAGGAGCGTGTAGCCGTCCGGAGGCGCGCGCACGACCGCCTCAGTGGCGATGTTACTGCCGGCGCCCAGCCGGTTCTCGATGACGAACGGCTGGCCGAGCCGCTCCGACAGCCACTGACCGATCAGGCGCGCGAGGATGTCGTTCGGGCCGCCGGCGGCAAAGCCGACGATGACACGCACCGGCTGCGACGGATAGGTTTGCGCCCAAGCGACGCGCGATGCGGCCGGGAGCGCAGCAGCACTCGCTGCTACTAGATACAGGAATTGGCGGCGCGGAAGTGTCAGGGCGCCCTCCTCTGGTTCGGGGCTTGCGGGACGCACGGTCTTGGATTGCCGGCTATTCCGCGTTCGTCGACGTCGGAAATACGTCGATGCCGCTATGCGCGCATAATGCTATATTTTCATACGGCTATATCAGTCTCGCAATGGGCGCACCATGCAGTTGAGTGACCGCATCGGACTCCGGATGAAGCTGCACGACCTCCATGTCCTGATGGCTGTCGCGCAAGCCGGCAGTATGAGCAAGGCGGCTGTGCTCCTCAACACGACCCAACCCGCCATTTCCAGATCAATCGCGGAATTGGAACGCACCATTGGCGTGCGACTGCTTGAGCGCAACCCCCAGGGCGTTGAGCCAACCGAGTACGGTCGCGCCTTGCTCAAGGGCGGAGTGGCCGTATTCGATGACCTGCGCCAAGCGGTGAAGAACATCGAGTTTCTCGCCGACCCTACGGCTGGCGACGTGCGGATCGGATGCACTCCCATTCTGGCCGCGAGCTTTGTTTCTGCGGTCGTCGATCGGCTCTCCCGGCGCTATCCGCGCATCGTGTTTCATCTCGTGACCGCATATCTGGAGCCACTGCGCCATAAACTGAGCGAGCGTAACCTCGATCTGCTGATCGTACGAAGATTCGACCCTACTGCAGACGAGCGACTGGACTTCGAATTTCTCTTTGATGACACATATGTCGTCGCGGCGGGCGCGCAAAATCAGTGGGTTCGGCGGCGCAGGATCGAACTTGCCGAACTGGCGAGCGAATCGTGGACGCTGCCACCGCCGGGAACGGTGATTGGGTCGCTCGCAATGGAAGCCTTTCGCGCCAGCGGGCTCGATTATCCCCGCACGACTGTGGTTGCCGATTCCCCCGAGGCGCGGATTAGTCTCTTGGCGACCGGGCACTTTATCACTATTTTCCCGGCTTCCGTATTGAGATTTCTCACCATGCGCTCGGAGATCAAGGTCTTGCCCGTCGATCTGCCAATGGCCCACGTGCAAAACGTACTCGTTACCCTGAAGAACCGCCCGCTCAGCCCCGTCGCCCGGCTTTTCGTCGAGTGCGCCCGCGAAGACGCGAAGACGCTCGCGAAGAAGAAAAAGTAGACGCAATGTCGTCTATTGGCACGAATGCGAAGCCTCGCAATGTCCGGCATTGTCGCCGATCTTCGAGCATAAGCGCAGCCTCGCCATGGCGCCCGAGCACTGAATTTGCCAGGACCTCTCGCATTGTTCTGACATGCGCGCCGCGCGGCCGCAGAGCCTGTGAGGACGGCTC
>DASTVY010000220.1:0-5324 GCA_035758865.1 Sphingomicrobium sp.
TGCCGAGAACGTCATGCTGATCGACGGTCGGGGCGGGATCGAGCGCTTTGGGCTGCTCGACTTCCAGGACGCCTTGGCGGGGCATCCAGCTTATGACCTGGTCTCGGTTCTCGAGGACGCCCGGCGTGATGTTCCGCCGGAACTGGAACGCGACATGATTGATCGCTACGTCGCAAAATCCGGTGCTAACGGGCGGTTTGAGGCCGCCTATTGGGCACTTGCCGCCCAGCGCAACACTCGAATTCTCGGCGTGTTTTGCAGGCTGTGGAAGCGCGACGGCAAGGATCGCTACAAGGTTTTCCAGCCGCGAATGTGGGGCTTGTTGGAGCGGGACCTGGCCCAGCCGGGCCTGGAACCGGTCAGGCAGTGGTTCGACACCCATATCCCGGCCTCCGCGCGCGCCGCGGCATGGAAAGACGCCGCGGCATGAACCGAAAGGCGCGGGCGCTGGCACTTCGGCCGGAAATCGACGCGAAGGTGCCCGACACCGCCATGGTCCTTGCAGCAGGGCTGGGCAAGAGAATGCGCCCGCTGACCGCGACCCGGCCCAAGCCCCTCGTCGAAGTGGCGGGAAAGACATTGATGGACCATGTGCTCGACAGGCTTCGGGCGGCAGGCGTGGGCAAGATTGTCGTCAACGTCCATTACCTGCCCGAGGCTTTGGAAGCCCATCTGAAGTCGCGTGCCTCCGACTTCGACGTCAAGATCAGCGATGAGCGCAAGCAGCTGCTGGAAACCGGTGGCGGCATGGTCCACGCCCTGCCGCAGATCGGCGCCGATCCGTTCCTGGTCGTCAACAGCGATAATTATTGGGTCGATGGGCCGGCCGACACGATTCACTTGCTGGCCTCTTTGTGGCGCGACGATCAAATGGACGCCCTGCTCTTACTTGTTCCGCTGGCGAGGGCCGGCAATCATGGCGGCCAGGGCGACTTCCATATGGAGGCGGACGGGCGTCTCGTCAGGCGGGAAAAGGCTAAGGTCGCGCCGTTCGTCTATACCGGCATCCAGATGGTCTCGAAGCGGCTGCTTCGCGAAGCGCCGGAAGGTCCCTTTTCAACCAACATCCTGTGGGACCGTGCCATCGCCGAAGGCCGCTGCTTTGGTGCGGTCCATCAGGGCCTGTGGTTCGACGTCGGCAACCCGGCCGCGATCAAGGCGACCGAGCGCGCCCTGGAACATGGCTGAGGACGGCTTGTTCCTGCGCCGGACAGCCGGCAGCCCTCTCGTCTATTCGATCCCAGCTTATCGCAGTTTTTCCGACGCACTCGTCAACGGACTGTTGAGTGCGGTCGGCCGCGATCCGGCGGCACTGGCACGGGGCCGGATCCTTCTACCGAACAGCCGTGCAATCCGGACAGTGACCGAGGCTTTCGTCCGAGCGAGCGACGGTGGACTCATTCTCCCCCGGCTCATCGCCGTTGGCGACCCCGACATTGGCGAGCGGATCGGCGGCGCCCTCGATCCTCTGGACCTTGCCGACGAAATACCGCCGGCAATCGATCCTCTGGAACGGCAATTGCTGCTCGCCCAACTGTTGCGTTCCGGCGACGAGAGCGCCGCGGAATCGATGCGCCTTGCCATGGAATTGGCTCGCACCATGGACCAGCTCGCGATCGAGGAGATCCCGGGTTCGAAACTGGCCGAAGCCGTAACCGATGCGCCGGAGCTGGCGGGCCACTGGCTCAAGTCGATCGAGCGATTTCGTGCCGTCCTCGACCGCTGGCCGGCCTTGCTTGCCGAACGAGGCCTCATCGATCTTGCCGATCGGCGTAGCCGGCTGCTGCATTCGCTTGCAGGACGTTGGGCTGAGCGGCCGCCGGAAGGCTTTACGCTTGCGGCCGGCATTACCACGTCGGCACCAGCCATTTCCGCGCTGTTGGGAACTATCTCGAGGCTAAGCCAGGGGGCTGTGGTTCTTCCGGCATTGGCCGATGTCGACGCCATGCCTGCCGACGAATGGGACGCACTGGGGCCCGACTTGGAGGGAAGGGGAGAGGAGACACATCCCCAATATCACCTGAAGCGCTTGCTTAATCGCATGGGTGTTGCGCGAGACGAGGTGATGCTTTGGCGTGGGGGCGGGCGGGCGGCCTCGACCCGGGCGCGGGGACGGGCAGTGGCCAATGCGTTGGTAGCGCCTCGGTTCAGCGATAAGTGGACCAGTCTTGCTGCGCCTGACCGCAGGCTCACTGGAATTCGCGTTGCCGAACTCCCCGACCCGGCAAGCGAAGCGCAGGCCATCGCCATTTCATTGCGTGAAGCGCTGGAAACACCAGGAAAAACGGCAGCGCTGGTAACCCCTGATCGCCTGCTCGCCGCTCGAGTTTCGGCTCACTTGCAGCGTTGGAACATCGAGGCCGATGACAGCGCCGGCCAGCCCTTGTCGGCGTCGCCGACGGGAACCCTGCTGCTGGCCCTGGCCGCTGCCGCAATCGAAAGACTAGCCCCGGTGCCACTACTGGCCTTGCTCAAGCATCCGTCGGTCGGCGGTGAAGGCGAGGCCCGTCTCGAATGGCTGGAAACCGTTCGAACACTCGATCTCGCATTGCGGGGTCCCCGTCCACGCGTCGGACTTGAAGGACTGGACGAGCGTTTTGCGGAAAAGGGTGTGGATGGCGCCTGGAAGGCAGTTCGGCCGCTTGTCGAGCCATTGGCGCGTGCAGATCTTTCGTCGAACCTGGCGAGTTTGGCCGCCCTGCTTCGCGAACTGGTCGGTCACGTCGCGGGGGAAGCGGTCTGGCGAGGAACCGACGGCAGGATGGCTGCCGAATTGCTCGCGCATCTGGAGCAGTCTCAGGATGCGGCAGCGATCATGATTGCGCCGGAGGACATCATTCCCATTCTGCGAAGTCAGATGGCGGCATTACCAGTGCGGCGGCCATTTGGAGGCCACCCGAGGATCTTCATCTGGGGCATGATTGAAGCTCGGCTTCAAAAGGCCGACCTGATGGTGCTGGGCGGCATGAACGAGGGCAGCTGGCCATCCTTGCCCGATCCCGATCCATGGCTGCCGCCCCAGATCCGGAAAACGCTTGGCCTTCCCGGAGTTGAGTTTCGGACCGGGTTAGCCGCACATGACTTTATGAGCGCGCTCGGCGCACCGCGCGTCCTTCTGGCGAGGGCCCGTCATGACAGCCGATCTCCGACCGTCGCTTCACGCCTCTGGCTGCGCCTGCAGGCAATGACCGGTGGAATGACTCGGGATCAGCGCCTGGAACGGCTTGCAAGCGCAATCGACGCCACTGATGCAGTGCGTCCTGTCAGCCGCCCTGCACCAAGGCCGCCCGCCGACGCCCGGCCCAGGAGGATCGCCGTCACCGATCTCGATCGGCTGAAGGCCGACCCATTTGCCTTCTACGCCAAGGCAATTCTGGGCCTGCGCGAACTGGAACCGGTCGATGCGGAACATCACGCCGCTTGGAAGGGAACCGCCGTTCACGAAGTGCTCGAAGCCTGGTTCAAGGAGGATAATTGCGATCCTGCCAAGCTGCGGGCTCGGGCGGAGGCACTGATCGCTGATGAATCCATCCATCCGATGCTGCGAGCGCTGTGGTCGCCGCGGCTGATGGAAGCCATCGACTGGATTGCGGAGCAGGTATCGAAAGACCGGGAGTCCGGGCGCGTTCCCGTTGTCGCCGAGAAGAAGGGCGAAGCTCAGGTGGCGGGCGTCTTACTCCATGGCCGGGTCGACCGGATCGATCGCTTCGCAGACGGCAGGCTCGCGATCATCGACTATAAGACCGGCCAGGCACCTGCAAAAAAGGCCGTCTCCGAAGGCTTTGCACTGCAGCTTGGCCTTCTGGCTTTAATTGCGCGCGCCGGCGGCTTCGGGGACGTCCAGGGCGAAATCGGCGGGCATGAATATTGGTCTCTTGCGAAGAAGAATGGCCGGTTGGGCTATCGCCAGTCACCCGACAGCGATGACGGTCCCGACGCATTTGTCGAGCGAGCCCACGCGCAATTTTTCGCTGCAGTTTCAGACTATCTGCTGGGCTCAAAGGAGTTCACGGCCAAGCTCAACCCGGCCTACGCACCCTATGAGGATTACGACCAGCTCATGCGGCTGGAAGAGTGGTACGGCCGTGACTGAATTAATCGGTCGCGTCGCCGGTGGGCGGGGTTCGCTTGCCCTTCTTCTTGACCGTCGAGGCGTAGAGCAGTGCCGCGACGATCGCAGCCGACCCGATCCCGACCGCGACGCCCGCTTTCACCAGCTTGGCCCGCCGCTCTTCGTCGCTCTTGTCGGAATTGCTCATTCCATCCTCTTTCTTGGCTCTCCGCTCCGTCCCTATGCAGATCGCGGCCGAATGGAAAGGCTGGTGTCATGCGCCGCCGCCTGAAGCCTTTCCACCAGCTTGAAGGCGCTCAGGCGTCCGCGTCCGATCCGCTGGTCCATGCATCGCTGTCCGCGTCCGCCGGAACCGGCAAGACTCACGTCCTGACGTCGCGCGTCCTGCGCCTGCTGCTCCGCGGCACTCCGCCCTCGTCCATCCTCTGCCTGACCTTCACCAAGGCTGGCGCCGCGGAAATGGCCAATCGGTTGGGAGAGCGGCTGGCCCACTGGGTGCGATTACCGGAAGCTGACCTTAGCTTGGAGCTCAAGCATCTCTGCGAGGATTACAGCCCGCCAATGCGCGAACGCGCCCGACGACTCTTCGCAGAGGTGCTCGATGCGCCCGGCGGCGGTCTTCGTATCCAGACCATCCATAGCTTCGCCCAGACGTTACTGGCCTCCTTCCCGGCCGAGGCAGACATTGCACCGGGTCTGCGGCCGATCGAGGGCCGCGCCGAGGCGGAGCTTGCGCGACGGACGCTGGCGACCCTGCTGGAAGTCGCTGAAGTAGGCAAAGATCGGCAGCTAACTGATGATGTCTCTGCGCTCAGCCTTCGCCTCGGTGAGGCGGGAGCAGAGCGATACCTCATGGATTGCGTTCGGGCGCATGAGGCGATGGATGGGCTTGGCGAGCCGGGATCTATTGAGGCGAAACTGATGGCGCTGATCGGCGTCGAGAGCGGCGATCCCGAAGCGGAGTTCCGCAATCGCCTGAGCGATGCTGAGATCGATATTGCACTCATCGAGCGACTGGCGGCCGCAAACCTCGCATGGGCCACTTCAACCGGCGACAAGATCGTCGCCAATCTGACAGCGTTCCTGGCCGCCGGGCCTGAACACCGGCGCAATTTGCTGTCCAGCGTTGGGGGGGGATTGGTCACGAAGGAGGGCGCCGCCTGCAAGGCGACCGCAAAACAGATCGCTGTCGAGCCTGACTATGAAACATTGATTGCAGCCTTCGCGGCCTGGCTATCCGAAATTCGGACGA
>DASTVY010000249.1:0-13481 GCA_035758865.1 Sphingomicrobium sp.
GGATGAGTGAGCGTTTGATCAGCATGGCCGCCGGACCGGACAATGACGGGATCGAAGAGATCGAGACCGGCGTCGCGACGCGCACCCGGCCCAAGACCAAGAAGCCGTCGAACTACAAGGTGCTGATGCTCAACGACGACTATACTCCGATGGAGTTCGTCGTTCTGGTGCTCCAGCGCTATTTCACGATGGATCTGGAGGACGCTACGCGCGTCATGCTCCAGGTTCACCAGCAGGGTGTGGCGGTGTGCGGCGTCTTTACCTATGAGGTCGCGGAGACCAAGGTTTCGCAAGTCATCGACTTCGCTCGAGAGAATCAACACCCCCTTCAGTGCACGCTGGAAAAGGCCTGACATCTTGTGAGTCTCATCGGGCGCGCTAAAGCGCGGCGATGGACTCCATTCGCATCACGGGCGGCAAGCGCCTTGAAGGCAAGATTCCGATCTCGGGTGCCAAGAACAGCGCGCTGACGCTATTGCCCTGCGCGCTTCTGACCGACGAGAAGCTCACGCTGGCCAATCTGCCCCGGCTGGCCGACGTCGACAGCTTCGGCCATTTGCTCAACCAGCTGGGTGTTTCGACCTCCGTCGCGGGCGTCAAGAAGGGCGAGGTGGGGCGCAAGGTGACGCTTGAGGCCAACGAGATCGCCTCGACCGTCGCTCCCTATGACATGGTGCGCAAGATGCGCGCGTCGATCCTCGTCTTGGGCCCAATGCTGGCGCGGGCCGGCGAATCGACCGTCTCGCTTCCCGGGGGTTGTGCGATCGGCGACCGGCCGATCGACCTGCACTTGAAGGCCCTCGAATGCATGGGCGCGGAAATCGAGTTGGCGGCCGGCTATGTGAAGGCGAGTGCGCCCAAGGGAAGGCTTCCTGGCGGCGATTTCAGTTTCCCTGTGGTTTCGGTCGGTGCAACCGAAAATGCTCTAATGGCAGCCGTTCTTGCCACTGGCCGCAGCCAGCTGTTCAACGCAGCGCGAGAGCCGGAAATCGTTGATCTTTGCAAGCTGCTGGTCGCCATGGGTGCCAAGATCCAGGGCATTGGCTCGTCCCACCTCATCATCGACGGCGTCGAGGGCCTGAATGGCTGCACCTATGAGGTGATGCCGGACCGAATCGAGGCGGGCAGCTACGCCTGCGCGGCGGGTATTACCGGCGGCTCGCTCGAGCTGGTTGGCGCTCGTCCTGAGGACATGCTGGCAATCACAAACGGCTTGGCGGCCGCGGGCCTGGCGATTGAATTTACCAACGGCGGCATGAAGGTCACTGCGCATCAGCCGCTTCGTCCGCTCGCCATCTCCACTGCCCCGTTTCCAGGCTTCCCGACCGATATGCAGGCTCAGTTCATGGCGATGCTCGCTGTGGCGGAAGGACAAAGCTTCCTCGAAGAGACGATTTTCGAGAACCGCTACATGCACGTTCCGGAACTGCGCCGGATGGGCGCGGACATCGAGGTCCATGGCCGGTCCGCCATCGTCAAAGGTGGCAATTCGCTGACCGGCGCCCAGGTGATGGCGACCGACCTGCGCGCCTCCATGAGCCTGGTTCTCGCCGGACTTGCCGCCGAGGGCGAAACCGAGGTGCTACGCGTCTATCACCTCGACCGCGGCTATGAGCGGCTCGAGGAAAAGCTTTCCGCCGTGGGCGCCACGATCGAGCGTGTGAGCGCGGGCTAGTCCGCCGCGGTCAGCTGCGGCTTGCCATCCAGTTTGATCACTCGGCCACGCTTCATCACGAAGCCGACATTTTCGAGCAGCCGAACGTCGCTGGTCGGATCACCCGCGACCGCGATGATGTCCGCTTCCTTGCCGGCGGTAATGGTCCCAAGCCGAGCGGTGAGCCCGAGCAGTTCCGACGCGTCGACGGTGGCTGCCCGGATCGCCAGCGCAGGGCTCATCCCATTCTTGACCATCAATGCGAATTCCTCCGCGTTGCGGCCGTGCGGGCTGACCCCCGTATCGGTTCCGAAGGCAATCTTGACGCCTTCGCGAATGGCCCGTGCGAAGCTCTTCTCGGCGTTTCCGGCGGCTAGTTTGGCCTTCTCATATTGGGCCGGGGTCAAGGCGCCGCGCTGGCCGTCCGCCAATGCCGCGGCCGGCGCGAGCAGGGTCGGGACGTAATAGGCCCCGGTCTCCTTATAGAGACGGAAGGTCTCGTCGTTGGTGAAAGTGCCGTGCTCGATCGAGCTCACACCAGCGCGGAGGGCGGCGTTGACACCTTCGACTCCGTGGGCGTGAGCCGCGACCTTCCGGTCGAAGGTCTTAGCGGTCGCGACCGCCGCGCGCATTTCATCGTCCATCATCTGCTGGTTTAGGCCGCCGGGGACGTTGGACAGCACGCCGCCGGTGGCGGCGATCTTGATGACGTCCGCGCCCGCGCTGATCTGTTCGCGCACGGCGCGGCGGCAGTCGTCGGCGCCGTTGCAGACGTTGCCGGGATTGGCAGCCGCCGCAGCTCCCTCCCGATTGCGGCCGTTGCGCGGATCCCCATGACCGCCCGACACCGACACCATTCGGGCGGCCGAAATGATGGTCGGACCGACCAGGTCACCCGCGTTGATCGCGTCGCGCAGGCTGATGACAAGCCGCGGGTCCCCGCCGAGGTCGCGCACGGTCGTGAAACCGGCCAGCAACGTCTTCCGGGCATTGATTAGCGCTGTGTAAGCCTCATCCTCATTGTCGCGCATGCTAGACTGAAGCCGAGCCTGGAACCGGTCGTCGAGACCACCCAGATGGACGTGGCTGTCGATTAGGCCGGGAAGTATGGTCGAATTGCGCAGGTCCACCACTTTCGCGCCGGGAACATCGACGAAGCCCGGCTGCACCGCTTCGATGATCCGCCCGCGGACGATCACGCTAGCGTTGCTGAGCGACGCCTTGCCGGGCTCCGTCAGGATCGTGCCGGCATGAATGACCGTTACCGGTTCGGGCGTCTGAGACAGCGCCGGAGCGGCAAAAGACAGCATGGCAACGGATGCAATAAGGCGAGCAGCAAGCTTCATTTCGGTGATTCCCCCTGACCGGTATCTAATCCAGTGGAGCCGCTCACTGCGGTCTTCGCAAGTCCCTTAAATCGCGTCGAGTGCGTGCAGAACCACACCGACCAACCCGCCGACCAGCGTTCCGTTTATCCGGATATATTGAAGGTCGCGGCCGACGGTGGTTTCCAACCTGTCGGTGATAGTTTGGGCATCCCAGCGGCGCACCGTCTCGCTGACCAGCTTGACGATCGATCCACCATAGCTTGCGGCCATCCCCGACACGGATCGGCGCACGAACATGTTGATGGCCGATTTCAGTCGGGGGTCGTTTTCCAGGCTCTGGCCCATCGACTTCAGCACTTCGCCGAGTTTTCCTGCCATGGCCGTGTCAGGGTTGCGCGCAGCGCGAATGATGGATTCGCGCCCCTTTTGCCACAGCGTGTCCAGCCACATCGAAACCGACTGGTTTTCGAGCAGCTGCAACTTGATCTCTTCGACCTTTTCCCTCGTTTCGGGCTTGGTCTGCAGATCGTTGGCAAGCTGGGCCAGTGCCTCCTCGATTTTGATCCGCACCGGGTGCGCGGGATCGGTGTGCATGTCGGCGCTAAGCTTGCGAAGCCCGTCGACGATCGCATCGGCCAGCTTCGCATCGAGCCCCGCCAGCTTCAGCACCCAGTTCGCCCGCTTGTGGACCATGTCGCGGATCAGCCCCTCATTGGCGTCGAGCGCGCGCGCGGTCCAGCGGATGGCGGCCTCCAGCATCGGCACGTGACGGTCCTCGTTGATCGCCGAGGCCAGTGCGTGGCCGAGCAGCGGGGAAACCTCCATCTTGCGAATCCGGTTGGCAATGGAGCTTTTGACGAGGCCGCCAAGCCGTTCGTCATCCAGGCTTTCGAACAGGTCGGCGATCAATCGGCTTGCACCATGGCGGATGCGCGTTTCCTGCCCTTGCGGCGCCTGAAGGAATCGACCGACCGCTCCGGCGACATCGATATTTCGCATGCGCCGGGCGACGACGGGCGCGACGAGGAAGTTCTGCTTGAGGAAGTTGGCGAGCGCTTCGCCGATCCGGTCCTTGTTGCGCGGGATGATTGCCGTATGCGGGATCGGCAGGCCGAGCGGGTGACGGAACAGCGCGGTAACGGCGAACCAGTCGGCGAGGCCGCCGACCATCGCCGCCTCGGCAAAGGCTTTCACATAGCCAACCCAAGTGTAAGCATGCTCGAATTGGCGCGTGACGAGGAAAATCGCCGCCATGACGACCAGAAGGCCGGTTGCAGCGGCCTTCATGCCAGCCGTGCCCGGCTGTGCAGGATTGAACCGCGCTAGAGCAGGAACTGGTGACGGCGAACTCATCGCCGCCACTCTAGCCTTACGTGCTTCGATGTCACTCCGCCGGAAGCGGCTCTGTGCCAGTTGGGCTCGCCTGGTGCGCTCCCTCGCCGACAAAACGATGGAACAGCTTGCCAAGCCGTTGTTCGATCGAGATGGCGATCGAGAAATAGGCAGGCACCAGCACCAGTGTCAGCACGGTCGAGAAAATGAGGCCGCCAATCACCGTGATGCCCATCGGTGCGCGCCAGCTATTGTCGCCACTGATCGAGATTGCGGTCGGCAGCATGCCGGCGACCATGGCAACGGTCGTCATGACGATGGGCTGGGCGCGCTTATGCCCCGCTTCCCAAATCGCTTCGTTCTTCGGCATCCCGTGGTTCATCATTTCGACCGCGAAGTCGACCAGAAGGATCGAGTTCTTCGCGACGATTCCAAACAGCATCAGGATGCCGATCAGGACGAACAGGGACACCGGCTGGTTGGCGACATGAAGCGCGACGGCCGCGCCAAGCGGCGCGAGCAGCAGCGATCCCATGTTGACGAATGGCGCCAGGAACCGGCGATAGAGCAGGACTAGGACCGCAAACACCAGCAGCACGCCGGAGATCAGCGCAACCGCGAAGTTGAATAGCAGCTCGGACTGCCACTTCTGGTCGCCGAGGTTCATCTGCTGAACGCCCTGGGGCAGGTTCTTGTAGCTCGGCAGTTCGCGAACCTTGGCCCAGACGTCTCCTTCGACCACGCCCGGCGCCAGGTCGGCGCCGACGGCCAGCCGGCGAAGCTGGTTCGAACGCATCACGGTGGTCGGGCTCGACCCGAAACCGATATCCGCAACCGACTTCAGCGGAACCGAACCGCCTCCGGTGGTCGGCACGGGCAGGTTCTCAAGGGTTGCCAGGTCGCGCCGGGCGCTTTCCGACAGTGAAACCTTGATCGGCACCTGGCGGTCCGACAGCGAGAATTTCGCGCTGTTCTGCTCGATGTCGCCCAACGTCGCGATACGAATGGTCTGGCTGAGGGCGGTCGTGGTCACTCCCAGGTCTGCTGCCAGGTCGAAGCGCGGCTTGATCGTGATTTCCGGCTGGGCCAGCTGATTGCCGACGCGCGGCGCACGGAGGCCCGGCACGGTCTCCATTTCCTTGGCGATCTTGGTCGCGACCGCCTTCAGCTGTTCCGGATCGTCGCCGCCAAGATACAGCATGATGTCGCGCGAATCGGCGTCGGGCCCGCCGCCTTGCTGACGTTGGAAGCTGACCCGTCCGTCGGGAATTGCCGCCAGGGCCGGGGAAAGATTGCGCTCGAACTCGGTGCTCGTGACGTCGCGATCCTTCTTGAGAACGATGCTGACCCGGCCGCTGCCAACATTGACCCGCTCGAACACCCGCTCGACAGTCGGGTCCTTGGCGACGAGCGCTGCGACCTTGTCGACCACAACTTCGGTCTGTTTGAGGGTGGTCCCGGGTGCCAGCGTTATGTTCACCCGCGCGAAGTCGCTGTTTTGCGGCGGGAAGAAGGACTGGGACAGGGTGCCGAACAGGACGATGCTCAGCAGCAAGGTCACTACGCCCGCCCCTACTGTAGCCATGCGATGGTCGCGAAGCCGGGCGTCCCAGCGCTCGGCAACAAGGCCGTGCCATTCGGCGAAGCCGCGGCTTCCCACCATCCGAATAATGAGGCCAATCAGCTTGCCCGCACCATAGGCGACGCCGCCTCCCAAGAGCAGTGCGAGTGCAAGCGTTACACCGCCATTCCACTCGAGCTTGCCCAGGATGCCCATGGCCGCGCCCGTGCCCGCGACGAAGGCAGCGACCACTAACAGCAGAAGGACCGATCCAAGCACATAATAGCCGGGCTTGCGGGCAGGCTTCGGAAGCTTTGCGAGCAGCACGTCCGCCTTGCTGGTGTCGAGGGTCCAGTTGAGGACCTTCAGGTAGACGTCCATCCACTTGAAGTTGGCGTGAGGCTGCTGGCCGTGGCCCCGCAGGAAATATGCAGCGATCAGCGGCGTGATCATTCGCGCGACGAACAGGCTCATCAACACCGAAAGCACGACGGTGAAGCCGAATGCCTTGAAATATTGGCCGGCGAATCCCGGCATCAGTGCGACCGGCAGGAACACCGCGACGATCGCCATGGTCGTCGCCAGAACCGCAAGGCCGATCTCGTCCGCGGCGTCGAGCGCCGCCTGATAACCGGATTTGCCCATGCGCATATGCCGGACGATGTTCTCGATCTCGACGATCGCATCATCGACAAGGACGCCCGCGACCAGGCCCATCGCCATGGTCGACATGAAGTTGAGCGTGATCCCCATCATGCTCATGAACCCGAAAGCCGGGATCGCGGAGAGCGGGATCGCCAGTGCAGAAATTGCCGTTGCCCGGATGTCGCGCAGGAAGAGGAAGACCACCAGAACCGCGAGGACGGCGCCCTCGATCAAGCCTTCCATCGCCGAGTGATATTGAGACTCGGTGTATTCGACCCGGTTGATGATCTCCAGGAAACGGACCTTCGGATTTTCCTGGTTGAGCTTTTTAAGCTCGGCCTGCCCTGCATAATAGGCGGTGACCTCGGACGAGCCCTTGGAGCGCTGAACGTAGAAAGTGACGACCTGGCGCCCGTTCATCTTGGTGATCGTGCGCTGCTCTGACGAGGAGTCCTTCACTTCGCCAAGATCGGCAAGCCGAACCCAACGGCCGCCCGGCAAAGTAATCTGCGTCTGCGACAGCTCATAGGCATCGCGCGCATTGCCGAGCACGCGGACCGACTGTTCGGATCCAGCAACCTCGGCCCGGCCGCCCGGAGCATCGATGTTGCTTTGGCGAAGCTGCTGGTTGACCTGGGCTGCAGTGATGCCCTGGGCCTGCAGCGCCGCTGGATCGAGGATGACCCGAATCGTCCGGTCGACGCCGCCGCCGCGTGAAACGGCGGCGATTCCCTCGACGCCCAGAAGGCGCTTGGAGACCGTATTGTCGATGTACCAGCTGAGCTGCTCGAGCGTCATGTCGGTCGTCTCGGCGCTCATCACCATGATCGGCTCGTCTTCGGCATCCACCCGGGTGATCTGGGGCTCAAGGATGCCTTCAGGCAGATTGCTGCGAATCTGCGAGATGGCGTTACGGACGTCATTCACGGCGCGATCGGTCGGCGTTCCCAGCACGAACTGGACGAACGTATTGCTGTTGCCTTCACTGACCGTGCTGCTGATTTCCTCGACGCCCGTGACACCTCGGACGGCGGATTCGACTCGTTGAGTAACCTGCGTTTCAAGCTCGTTGGGCGCCGCGCCAGGCTGGCTCACCGAAACGATCGCAGCCGGGAAATCGATATCCGGCGCATTGTTCACCTGCATTCGGGCGAAGGAGATCAATCCGAACAGCATCAGGCCGACGAAGACCACGATTGGCCCCACCGGGTTCTGGATGCACCAGGACGAGATGTTCCGGAAATTCATGGCGTTACAACTTCCCTCGGTCTCAACGCGCCGCTTGCTGCTGAGGCTTCACCTTCTGGCCCGGGTTCAGGAACGGTCCGGCGGACAACACCACTCGTTCGTTCCCTGTAATCCCCTCCGCGATGGTCACGCCCTCATCCTCGACCGTTCCGATCTTGATCGAGCGACGCTCGACCTCGTTCTTGCCGTTGATGATGTAGACATAATTGCCATTGTCGTCGCTGAGGACGGCACTCTGCGGAAGCAGGGGCGCGGTCGTCGTACCGGACTGGATTTTGGACTCGGCGAAGCCGCCGGGACGGATCGAAGGGTCATATGCAATAGCGATCCGAACCTCGCCCTGACGGCTGGTCGGATCAATCATCGGCGCGACCTGCCAGACCTGGCCGGTAAAACTGCGGTCGGTTCCGATCGGCGTGATCTGGGCCGGCATGCCGACATGGATGAAGGCAAGGTCCTGCTGCGAAAGCTGCGCCTTCATTTCCATCTGGCCATTTTCGGCGAGGTGGAACAGGGCGCCGGAGCCCTGGCTGACAACCTGGCCCACCTCGACGTTGCGCGACAGGATCAACCCGCTCTTCGGAGCACGGATATCCAGCCGGCCGAGCTGCGCACGCATCGCGTTGAGATTGGCCTCGGCCACGCGAATACGCGCAACGGCGGCGTCGCGCGCTGCCTTCTTGCGGTCGAGATCCGCCTTGGACACAAAGCCACGGCCAACCAGGGACTGGCTTCGTTCAAATTCATTCTGTGCCAGAGCGGCGTCGGCGCGGGCGACCTGAACCAGAGCTGCAAGCTGGGCGATGTTTTGCGACTGTACGGAGCGGTCGACGGTAGCAAGGACCTGCCCCTGGCGAACCCAGGCGCCGGCTTCCACCAGCACCGAGCGGACCATGCCGCCCTCGCCGGCTACGCCAACGGGCTGATCGTGACGCGCGGCGAGCGCGCCGGAAGCAGTGACGACCCGCGCAACATTGCTGCGTCCCGGAACGACAACAGTGACGGTCGGAACCTGGACGGCAGCAGCGTCGCCACCGGCCGGCGTATCTTCGCCCCCAGAGAACAGGAGGAAAGCGCCAACCAGAATGGCGATGCCCACGACCGCCGCAATGATGATGTTCCGGCGCCGCTTCGACCGGTCGACGACGACCAGTGTGTCGGAGCTGGAGAAGCTCGTTTCCCGGTTCATAAAACGCATTCTTTCCGCCATTCGTAACCAGCAGCAGCAACATAAGGTGCTTCAGCTGTATTACGCAAATAAGTCACTTCGTGCAACTGCACTGCCTTCATTGTCAGTGAAAAGGCTTTTTCTACGAACGGCGGCACCCCTTACACCGACGCGCGTTGTTGCAAAGCTGAAACGAGCGTGATCCAAGGTCCATGCGCCATTTACCATAGGGAGGTAGAAAGGGATGATCGAAAACTACGGGATCCTAGGCTGGATCGTCATTGGCCTGCTGGCCGGGGGTGTTGCAAAGCTTCTGATGCCCGGCAAGGACCCGGGCGGCTGCCTCATCACCATCCTTCTCGGAATTGCCGGCGCGCTTCTTGCGGGTTTCCTTGGCAAAGCGGTGGGGTGGTATGACGAAAGCGAAGCTGCCGGCTTCGTCGCCGCGGTAATCGGCGCATTCCTAATCCTCCTGATCTATCGGTTGGTGCTCCGCCGCCGCTGATCCTGCACACTTCATCGTTCATATTGGGGCCATCGAGCATCGCCCACGATGCCGCAATGGCCCTGTTCGATGGCGGGAGAAGGAAATGCGAATGAAGTTCATTGCTGCGCTGGCATTGGCTGCCACGGCGATTCCGGCGGGCGTTCTGGCGCAGACTCAAACGGTTCCGGTACAGCTGCCGCTGATCAGCGGGACGCGGCTGGATGTCAGCGCGATTGGCGAAGTTACACGGGTCCCCGACATCGCGATCATTTCTGCTGGAGTTCAGACGCTCCAGCCGACGGCAACCGCCGCGATCGAGGAAAATGCGGCTCGAATGGAGCGGGTTCGAGCAGCGCTCAAGCGTGCCGGTATCGAGGACCGAGATATCCAGACCTCCTCGATCAACCTGAATCCCGAATATCAATATGACCAGAACAGGCCGCCGCGCCTGACCGGCTATCGCGCGACCAACACCGTCAACGTTAAGTTTCGCGACCTGAAGCGGACCGGGGCAATTCTGGACGCACTGGTCGCGGAAGGCGCCAACCAGATTAACGGGCCCAACCTCACCATCGACAAGCCAGAATCGGCCCTGGACGAGGCAAGGACCAAGGCTGTCGCCAATGCGCGGGCGCGCGCGGATCTTTATGCTCGCGCGCTCGGGATGCGGGTCGTCCGGTTGATTTCCGTAAGCGAGGGCTCGGGTTACAACATCCCGCCGCCGATGCCGATGGTGGCGATGATGGCCGAACGGTCCGGCAGCGCCGACTCCAAGATCGATCCCGGCACACAGCAGCTGCAGGTCAGCGTCTCGATGAGTTTTGAGTTGCAGTGACAAGAAAGGCCGCCGCGGCACGTGCCGGGCGGCCTTCCTTCATTCTGCGTCTTAATCGATTGGCTAGCGCACGCTGCCGCGGCGAACGAGGTTCACCACCGCAAGCAAAATCACTGCGCCAAGGAGCGACCAGAGGAAAGTTTCTACCGTCAGGCCCTGGTTGATGTTGCCCTTACCGAGCACAAGGCCCGCTAGAACAGCACCGACGATGCCGACGACGATGTTCATGAGGATACCCTGCTGGGCATCGGTGCGCATGATCAGGCTGGCAAGCCAACCCACGACACCGCCGACGACGAGCCAAATGATAATACCCATTGCGTTCCCTCCTGTTGTGGCGACCCCTTGAACGCGGGCCGCCTCACGGCATCACAGACGCATGATGCGCGGATGTGTTCCGGCAAAGGAACGAATAAGTCTAGTATCGGATGTGCAACGAAGGGCTCCAGCCTGAGAAAAAAGGGCCCCGTCGAAATCGACGGAGCCCTTAGATGTTCGCCGCTGGGGACGGACGAAGCCGGTTAATTAATAGCGCTGCTGGCGCTCATACTGGTCGCGGTAGTGCTTGATTCGCGTTACCCGAAGGCCAGGCATTCCTGACCGATCGACCGCACGCTGCCATCCGGTAAACTCTTCCAAGCTCAGCGTATAGCGCTCGCAAGCCTCGTCGACCGTCAGCAACCCGCCTGCGACAGCGGCCACCACTTCCGCCTTGCGGCGAACGACCCAGCGGGTCGTGGTAGCCGGCGGAAGCGAGTCGAGCGTCAGGGGTTCGCCGAGCGGGCCGATGACCTGTGCGGGACGAATTTTCTGATTCTCGAGCATTGCAAAACCTCAACCACGTTAAACTTTTGTCGATGGCCTATTTTTAACCGAAAGCCGTTTAGAAGGTCTGAAACACGAGGGTAACCTTCTCTTTCATCAATCCTTATCGCCCGTTAACCATGATGGCTTCACGACGCTTGCAAAGGTGCCTTTCAACCGGCTTTTGGCATCCCGCCACCCCTCGCTGGCCGAGAGGAAACAGGCGATTGCTTCCTGCCATTCCCTTTGGCCCGCTCCGTTGGTTCCGGAGAGGGCCGAAAGAAGCTCATCGACGTCGAGCTCCGCCTCCCCCGCGGCCTTAAAATTACCGTCGAATCGCGCCAATTAACGTCCCCCACACCCCTTAACGGGAACCCAGCTCTAGCCGGACAGGGTGAATTTCGAGTAAAGACGCGCCGATTCACGCATCCAAAATGACCATAGATTTCCAGCTAGGCCGCGAAGCTCGCGATGCCCGTATCGTCGTCGCCATGTCGGGCGGCGTCGACAGCAGCGTCGTGGCCACGCTGGCCGCGAAGACCGGCGCGGAGGTGATTGGGGTCACTCTCCAACTCTACGATCATGGCGAAGCGATCAAGCGCTCGGGTAGCTGCTGCGCCGGGCAGGACATCTACGATGCCAAGACCGTTTGCGACCGGCTCGGAATCGCCCATTATGTGCTCGATTACGAAAGCCGGTTCCGCACCGGCGTGATCGACAAATTTGCTGACGAATATGCCCAAGGGCGCACCCCGGTGCCTTGCTCGCTGTGCAATCAGGGAGTGAAGTTCACCGACCTCATCGGTTTCGCGCGCGATCTTGGTGCGGATTGCCTTGCGACTGGCCATTACGTCCGCCGCGTCGAGTACGACGGCAGGGTGGAATTATGGAAGGGCCGGGATCCGGCTCGCGACCAGAGCTACTTTCTTTATGGGACGACCCGTGACCAGCTCGAATATCTTCGCTTCCCTCTCGGCGACTTGCCGAAGAGCGAAACCCGCAAGCTGGCGGCCGAGGCGGGGCTGGTGGTGGCGGACAAGCCCGACAGCCAGGACATCTGCTTCGTCCCCGACGGCGACTATGCCGGCTTGGTCAAGCGGCTTCGCCCGGAAACGGCGGCGCCCGGCGAGATCGTCGACTTGGGCGGACGGGTGCTCGGCACTCATTCGGGCGTGGTCCATTTCACCATCGGTCAGCGCCGTGGGATTGAAATCGGTGGGCAACCCGAACCGCTCTATGTCGTGAAAATCGATCCTGAGCGTCAGCGTCTGGTGGTCGGTCCACGCCGTGCACTGGCAGTGGCGGCGGCCAAGGTGGAGGGCATCAACTGGCTTGCTGAGGACCAGGTGGACGTCGAGGCCAAGGTCCGCTCGCTGGCCAAGCCGGTGGCTGGAACCTGGAACGGCGAACGACTGAGCTTTGCAACGCCGGAATATGGGGTCGCTCCAGGCCAGTCGGCGGTGTTCTATGATGGCGACCGACTGCTCGGCGGCGGAACCATCGTCGCGACCGAAGCGGCGGCTCTTCAAGACGCGGCCTGAAATCCGCCGTCTCCGGAACGGCCAATCCATCTGTCCGTTGAGACCGGGGTCGAACGCGATGTACCGTTCGGCCCGGTATCGGGAGAGTGGACATGGACAACAACCTGCTCATCCTTGTGGCGATCGTGCTGATCGCAATCGTGGGCGGCCTGATTCTTTTCAACAGGCGCCGCTCAGACCATCTGCGCGAGCGCTTCGGTTCGGAATATGAGCGTCAGGTTCAGGAATTAGGCAGTCGTTCAAAAGCGGAAGCTGACCTGGCCGAGCGAGAGAAGCGGGTCAGCAAACTCACGATCCAGCCGTTAAGCCCGGCTGACCAGGACCGGTTCCTCGATCGCTGGACCAAAGTACAGGCTACCTTCGTCGACGATCCAGAGCGATCGGTGGATTATGCCGACGCGCTCCTTGCCGAGGTGATGAGTGCGCGTGGCTATCCCGTCAGCGACTTCGAGCAGCGGGCTGGCGATATTTCGGTCGACCACCCGAATGTGGTCCAACATTATCGCGCCGGGCACGATATCGCCTTGAGGCACAGCCGCGGTGAGGCAAGCACGGACGACCTTCGACAGGCCCTGATCCATTACCGTTCCCTGTTTGAGGAGCTGGTCACGGAGCGTGCCCCGTTGCCGGAGCACAGCCATTAGACTCAGCTCGCGACAGCGATTGCCTGAGCGGCGGCGTGGGCGCTTGCCCATGCCCATTGGAAATTATAGCCGCCAAGCCAGCCGGTGACGTCCACGGCCTCGCCAATTGCAAAAAGTCCGGGCACGCGCTTCGACTGCATCGACTGCGATGAAAGGTCGGCCGTGCTGATTCCGCCGATGGTAACCTCTGCCTTGGCGAACCCCTCGCTTCCGTTGGGGAGGAATTGCCAGTCG
>DASTVY010000287.1:0-2846 GCA_035758865.1 Sphingomicrobium sp.
CGACAATCCGAGCGAGGGCACTGCAGGCGTCGATCTCGTCCCCCACAAAGCCAAGCAGCGTAAAGTTCGCGCCGTGCTTAACAACAGCTTCGGCTTCGGCGGGACAAACGCCAGCCTGATCATGAAGGCTGTGTGAGAAAGCTGGAGCTGGCGATCGGGGCGATCTTCCTCGCCGCGTTCGCCTATACCGGTTGGCAATGGTGGGGACCCGGGCCGCTCGCCAAGCCCGCGACCGTCGAAATTCCCGACGGAGCCACCCTGGGTCAGGCTTCGGAGATCCTCGCCGATCATGGTGCGATCGATGGTCTGGGGCCTGAGTGGTATTATCTGTCGCGCCTGTTCGGCAGCGGCGACCCGATCCAGGCCGGCGAGTTCGAAATACCGAAAGGGGCCAGCGGCTCCGCCGTTCTCGATTTGCTCCAGCACGGCCGGCCCATCCAGCGCCTGATCACCGTAACAGAGGGCATGCCCTCAATCATCGTTGCGGAAAAGCTCGCGGCGAACCAGTTCCTGACCGGCGCGGTCCCAGCCATTGGGGAGGGCACCGTTCTTCCCGACAGCTACGGATATGAGCGCGGCGAGGCGAGGGCGGCCGTCGTACGCCGGATGCAGGCGGCGATGACCAAGACTCTCGATCAGCTCATTCCGAAGAACAGCGGCAAATGCCCCGTCAGCTCAAGGCAAGAGGTCGTCACTTTGGCTTCCATCGTCGAGAAGGAGACGGGCAAGGCCTCGGAGCGGCGGATGGTCGCAGGAGTGTACTGCAACCGCTTGCGCATCGGCATGAAGCTCGATGCCGACCCGACGGTCATTTATCCCATCACCAAGGGCAAGCCCCTCGGCCGCCGCATCCGCCGGTCGGAACTGATGGCTCAGACCGGCTACAACACCTATCGACAGCCGGGTCTTCCGATAGGGCCGATCGCCAACCCGGGGCGTGAGAGCATCGCTGCGGTGATGAACCCGGAAGACACGAAGGCCATCTATTTCGTGGCGGACGGCACCGGCGGTCACGTGTTCGCGGAGACGTTCCAGCAGCATCAGGCCAATGTGCAACGCTGGTACGCGATCCGCCGCCAGCGCGGAGAGATGTAGCTAGGCGGTCAGCACCTCGGACCGCACGTAGCCTACGATCCGATCCTGACCCGCATAACCCCAAGCCCAGCCCAAGGTGTCGTCAAGCAGGCTGAACGGATCGTCCGGCTTAAGCTCCGCCAATTCCTCCGCATCATCGGAGGGTGTGAGACGCAACGGCGCGTTCGAGGCGACCGTCTTCCCGATCGGTTCGGCATAATGCGAAGCGATCACCCGCCCGGCGAGGGCGACGTCGGCTAGATCAGGGCGATAGGCATTGAGCTTCGGGTCGGGCGGGTTTGAACGTCCCGAAAGCGCGAACTCGTCAGCGTTGGTGCGCGAATGCCGGCTGTTGTCCGATGATTGGCCGGTGTGAGGAGGCGACCCGGTCGCTCTCCCGGAGGTTGCGTTTGAACCCTTCAAGAAATTCAGCCCCGTTGCTGGTACGGACGACGAAGACATTGCGGCGGTCGTCCTGATCTCGCTCGCGGCGCAGATAACCGAGCGCGCCCAAAGTGTTCAAGGCGCGCGTGACGACTGGCTTGGATACGCCCAGTACTTTGGCAAGACCGCGCACCGTATGCGGCCCCGGCGTCAGGTAGACCAGCATGAGAAGCGCCATCTGGCGGTTCGTAAGGTCCGGCTCGCCGGAACGGACATAGGCTATCAGAGCCCGCATCCAGCCAGCCAGCGATTCGTCGCCCATTGCGGCTCTCTCTCTCCCGTCGGTAACGTGACCGCGAAGTAAACCGGTAAGTAGCCGAAATGTTGCAGTACCGGTCCGGAACAGAAATGGAATATTCCCTGGAACCAAGTGGGACGCGATTGTTATGACGAGCCGTAACGTTCTGACAGGACGGTGAAAACCGCCCTCAGGCCGAGCGCTTCACCACCCTTCGGACGACCCGGCTTTCCCTTGTCGCGCCAGGCATAGGTGTCGAGATGCGCCCAGGGCGTGTCCTTGGGCACGAACCGCTTAAGGAACATGGCCGCGACCACCGCACCGGCCATGGGAGAGCCGGCCGCGTTCGCCAGATCGGCGATGTCGCTCTTGAGCATCTCGTCATACGCATCCCAGATCGGCATCCGCCATACCGGGTCGGTCGTATCCTTGCCCGCCTTCGTCAGATCGTTCGCCAGGGCGTCGTCGTTCGAGAACAGTGCGGGCAAATCAGGTCCAAGCGCGATCCGCGCAGCCCCCGTCAGGGTCGCGAAGTCGACGAGCAGCTCGGGCTTGCCTTCGCCCGCCTTGGTCAGGGCATCCGCCAGGATCAGGCGGCCCTCCGCGTCCGTATTGTCGATCTCGACGTGGAGCCCCTGGCGCGATTTGACGATGTCGCCCGGGCGAAGCGCATTGCCGGAGATCGCATTCTCAACGGCCGGGATCAGGAGGTGCAGCCGTACCGGCAGGCGATTGCCGGCAATGAGGCTCGCCAGAGCGAGCGCATGGGCTGCGCCGCCCATGTCCTTCTTCATCAGCCGCATCCCGCTTGCCGGCTTGATGTCCAGCCCCCCGCTGTCGAAGCAGACGCCCTTGCCGACGATCGCCACCCGCGGGTTCTTCGGGTCGCCCCATTCCAGTTCAATGAGCCGAGGCGCGTGCTCTTTGGACGCGGCGCGTCCCACAGCCGCGATGAGGGGATAGCCTTCTTCGAGTTCCTTGCCGGACGTGACCCGGACTTCCGCCCCGATCCGCTCGGCCTGCGCTCGCACGGCCTGTTCGAGCTCGGCAGGACCAAGGTCGCCGGCGGGCGTGTTCACCAGGTCGCGGA
>DASTVY010000300.1:0-8165 GCA_035758865.1 Sphingomicrobium sp.
AGACTGGACGTGGCGAATGGCTAGACGAGGAAATGGAGCGGCTGGCCGATCCGTCGAGCTTTGCATTCGAACCGAAAGATGCCTGGAAGCGGCTGAAGCTGCCCAGTCGCAACCCACTCATCCTTGGCCGGCTGAAAGCGCTGGCTGGCTGGCGCGAAACCGAGGCAAGGGCCAAGAACCTGCCGCGCGGACGCATCGTCAAGGACGATACGCTGAACGAGCTCGCCAGCCATCCACCCAAGACGCAGGACGACCTCGCCAAGGTCCGCGGCCTGTCGTCGGGCTGGAGGGGCAACGACATCGGTGCCCGGCTGATGGCCGCCCTGGCTGAAGCCAAGCCGCTCGACGCAGACGAGCTGCCCAAGCGCGAAACGAACCGCCCCGGGCTGACCAAGGACGCTGCCCTGGTCAGCGACCTATTGAAGCTGCTGCTCAAGATCCGCTCGAAGGAGGCGGGCGTCGCTGCCAAGCTGATCGCACGGTCCGACGAGCTCGAAGCGCTCGCGGCCGGTGTTCGCAACGGGCTCAACATCCTTTCCGGATGGCGGTTCGACGAGTTCGGCAGCGATGCGCTCGACCTGGTTGAGGGCCGCCTTGCGTTCGCCACTGAAAACGGCAAGCTGAAAATGAGCCGGGTCGATTCAGGAACCGGTCAGGCGGCCTAGCGCTTCTTTCTCCCAAATTTCCGGAGAATGACCATGCGCCCTTACATAATTGCGTTAGCCGCCTTGCCATTCGCGGCCTGCACGATTGCTGAATCCGACCCCGTCCCGATCCGTGCCGAAGGCAATTGTCGCAACGAGCCGCTCGGGCAGTTCATAGGTCAGCCGGCCGGCGAGGCTCTCGGCGCGCAGATGCTAAGGGCTTCCGGAGCGCAGACCCTCCGCTGGGTTCCGAAGGGCGGCATGGTCACCATGGACTTCAGCCCCAACCGATTAACCGTCCAGCTCGACGGCACCAACCGGGTCGAAGCGGCCCGCTGCGGCTAGGTGAAGACGACTTCGGGACGGCGTTCCATCGCGCGAGCAAGCTGCAGCAGGCGGCGCTCGACCGCTTCGGAATAGAGCGCGCGATATTTTTCCGGGATCGACAGGATCACCTTGCCGCTTGCCAATGCGATGCTGGTCTTGCGCAGCAGCGCCTCGGTGCCGCCGCTCAGGCGCTGGGCAAGGCGAAGAGCACGCCCCCATTGAACCAGCCGCTCGGCTTCACCCGGCTTCAACAGCGCAGCTACTCTGGGATTGAACCCGCCGTCGCCGCCAAATGCGCTACATAGGGCGCGGCCGAGAACCGCACGCCCGTGCGAATTGATCCCGACCCAATTGCCGTGAAGCGCCATGTCGACCGCACGCTCCGCCCGGAAATCGGGGTGGGCATTCCAGCCGATATCGCCGAGCAGGCAGGTCGCCAGCCGCAATCGCTGCATTTCGCTGGTCTCGTCCGGAAACAGCGGGTCCATCCAAATGTCCAGCGCAGTGCCGTGGTCGCCGAACCGGCCAAGGCGGTCGCCGACCTCCAGCGCAGCAGCAAGGAGCGGATCTTCCTCCCGGGTCAGGGGGTCCAGGTCCCGATAGAGCAGGCCTTCGCGCAATCCGAAGGCCGAAACGAAGATTTTCTTGGGCCCGAGCACCGGAATCATGGAGTCGAGTAGGGTCACGACCGCAGGCAATGTCGGGATTCGAGCGCCGCTGATCTGCGTGTGCGCCTTCAGTTCGTCATTGCTCATGCTTTCCAGCGCGAGCCGGAGGTCAGGCAGCCTTTCCGGCATGATCCGATGGCTGTGGACGATCGGCAGCGGATGGCCTGCCGTTCTCATGTCAAGCAGGGCGAGCGCACGAAACGAGCCACCGACGAGGTAAAGGCTGTTTCCCCGGGCCGCATCCTTGAGATGGCCGCTCTTGATTCCGTGGCGGATGATATGGGCGATATCGCCCTTTTCCGGAGCCGAACCGAGCCGCAGTACTCCAAGCGGCAACGTCGCAGCGTTGCCGACCCCCCCGCGCGCTACCCCGATCAGCTCCAGGCTTCCGCCGCCGAGGTCTGCGACGATCCCCTTGGCCTGAGGGATGGCCGAAATGACGCCAAGGCCGGCAAGTTCAGCCTCTTCATCGCCGCTGATCAGCCGCGGCTTCAGGCCCAGGTCTGCGATCTGCTTGAGAAAGGCCTTGCCGTTGCTCGCATCACGGACGGCAGCCGTTGCCACTGTATGTAGCCGCTTCAGCCCCATCTCTTTGCCCAGCTGCCGAAAGCGGGCCAGCGCACGCAGGGTGAGGTCCATCGCCTGCTCGTCGAGCTTGCCGTTCTTGGCGACGCTCCGTCCAAGCGCAGCCGTCACCTTTTCGTTGAACAGTACTGATGGCACTCGCTCCGCCCCGCCATAAGCAACGAAGCGAACGCTATTGGAACCGATGTCGATGATCCCGACGGGGCCGAAGCGCTTGACCGGCACCCCTATCCCCTCTGAGTCAGTCTGAGCTTCGGCACCGCCTTGCCCGCCAATGCCTGACCACGTCCGGAAAGCGACGGGTTGGTCATGAAATAGCGGTGGAGGTTGAAGTGCCGTTTGCCCTGTTTCATCCGCGTATAGCTTCCGTCGGAATTCAGCACCCAGCTTTGCTCGTTATCGATCAGGTTCGCGATCATCACCTGGTCGAGCACCTGCGCGTGCACAGTCGGGTTTTCGACCGGCATCATATATTCGACCCGACGGTCGAAATTGCGCGGCATCCAGTCGGCAGAGCTGATGTAGACCTTTGCCTTGCGGTGAGGCAGCCGGTCGCCGTTGGCGAAAACGAAGATCCGGCTGTGCTCGAGAAAACGGCCGACAATCGATTTAACGCGGATGTTCGCCGACATTCCGGGCACTCCGGGTCTCAGACAGCAAACGCCGCGGACGATCAGCTCGATCGAAACGCCCGCTTCGCTTGCTTGGTAGAGTTTGTCGATGACCTGCTGGTCGACCAGGCTGTTCATCTTCGCCCACACGGCCGACGGTTGGCCGGCCTTGGCATTGGCGATTTCCGCGTCGATCAGCGCCAATATCTTGTCACGAAGGCCCACCGGGCTCAGCGTGAGCAGCTCCAAGTTCTTCGGCTGAACATAGCCGGTAGTGAGGTTGAACAGCTTGGCAGCGTCGCGCGCAGCTCGGCGGGACGCCGTGAAATAGCTAAGGTCTGTGTAAATCTTGGCCGTCGTCGGGTGGTAATTGCCGGTCCCGAAATGGCAGTAGGTGCGCATGACGCTGCCTTCGCGGCGGATGACCATCGACACCTTGGCGTGGGTCTTCCACTCGACGAAGCCATAGATCACCTGGACCCCGGCTCGCTCCAGCCTGCTTGCCCACAGCAGGTTCTGTTCCTCGTCGAACCGCGCCTTCAATTCGACAACCGCGGTCACCGACTTCCCGGCCTCCGCCGCGGCGACCAGCGCATCGATGATCGCCGACTGCTTACCCGCACGGTACATCGTCTGTTTGATCGCCACCACATCCGGATCTTCCGCGGCCTGGCGAAGGAAGGCGACGACGACGTCGAAACTTTCATAGGGGTGATGGACGATGAAATCCTTCGCCCGGATCGCCGCGAAGCAATCTCCGTCATGCTCAACGATCCGTTCGGGGAAGCGCGGGGTATAGGGCGGAAACTTGAGGTCGGGCCGGTCGACCTCGACCAATTGGCCCAGATCGGCGATGCCGATGAAGCCCGCGCTTTCGGCAACAAGAGCCGTGTCGGCGGCCAAGCCTTCGCGGACCAATACCTCGAGTTCCGGCGGCGTATCCGCGGCGAATTCCAGGCGGATGACTCGCCCCCGACGCCGGCGTTTGATGGCGCTCCGGAAATATCGGACGAGGTCCTCGGCGTCTTCCTCGACCTCGATGTCGCTGTCGCGGATCAAGCGGAACGCGCCGGCACCGATCCTCACGAAGCCGGGAAACAGCTGCTCGAAATGAATGCGAATCGCGTTCTCGATGGCGACAAATCGGATATCCTTCCCCGGCAGCCGGATGAAACGCGGCAACGTTCCGGGGATCATCAATAATTCGACAACCGGTTCCTGCTTCTTTCCGCGGCGGAGGTCGAAAACCAGGCTGAATCCGCCGTTGGGTATGAACGGAAATGGGTGCGAAGGATCGATCGCCTGCGGAGTCAGCACCGGCAGGATCTGTTCCCGGAAATGGTCGGCCAGCCATTGGTCCTCGGCCGGCGTCAGATCCTCTTCATTCAATACTTCCAGGTCTTCGTCTGCCAGGGCCTGGCGCAGGATAATCCATTCGGCCTGCTGCGCCACGACCAGTGAATCCGCTTCCTCGGCAATTGCTTCCAGCTGCTGAGTGGCGGTCATTCCGTCAGCGCTCAGGTCTTCGATTCCCTGCAGCTGGTAACCCTTTAGGCCCGCCACCCGGACCATGAAGAATTCGTCGAGGTTGGTTCCGGAAATCGACAGGAAGCGAAGTCGTTCAAGGAGAGGATGGGCCGGGTTGGTGGCCTCCTCCAACACCCTACGGTTGAACGCCAGCCAACTTAGCTCGCGGTTGAACAGCTGTGCCTGGGCCTTCGTGAGTTCAGGCCGAACGTTCATGCAGCCCCTCTTGCGTCAATGATCCCGCCCTCGCCCAGCGCCCGCCGGATGGTTGGCAGGGTCAGGCGGGAGCGCTCTGCGATTGCGAAGCGATCGATGGCTTCCACCACGCGTTCCGCCATCCAGTAGCTGCGCTCCACCCTATCGCCGATATATTTCAATGCGTCGTCTGGGATAAGCATGCCCCGGTCTGCGAACAGCAATTGGATGATCGCTTTGAACAGAGCATCATCCGGCTGCTCGATGCGGGCAATCGGGGTTATTGCCAATCTGGTCTGCAGGTCGGGAAGTTTGATCTGCCAGGCAGGCGGAACCTCGTCGACGATCAAGACGACCGGCCTGCCACTGTCCTGTGCGGCATTCCAGGCGTGGAACAGCTCCTCCTCATCATGGCGGTCGGCATTTTCGAACAGTCGGCCCCCGACCCGGCCGACAAAGGCCCGTGCAAGCAGCGACCGGCCGGACCGGCGCGGCCCGGTCAGCATCGTGGCCCTGACCGGCCACAGGCTCCAGCTGCGAAAATGCTCGAATGCGGTGCGATTGGCCTCGGAGAGGATGAAGCGGCTTTCGTCCTGTGCCTGGGGCCAGTCGAGCGGAAGCGCGATCTGGTCCGTTCCCTTCGTCATTACTGGCCAGGGGAAGGCGTCGGCGCGATCCCTGGAGCGGCACCGCGCGTAACGTAAAGCACCCCGCCCCGGTTCGTCACTGCCCAGCCGCGTGAGGACAAGGCAGAGCCAAGCGACGCTGCATCGCCGCGGAAATTGACCGAGAGATTGGCGTTGCCGTTGGGCAAGGGCGCCTGGGTGACCCAGACCACTCCGGCCAGCCCGCGGATCTGCGCCACCGACTGGGCCACCGCGTTCGCGTCACCGCGTTCGATCACGAGCACCTGAACCACATTTGCGGGAATGAGGGCCGTCGGGACATTTTCCTCGACCACTTCAACTTCCTCGGGCGGAGGAGGCTGGATGATGAGATCGGGATCGCCACGCACGATCCCGGCCGAGTGCGCTTGCACGAAAAGGTCGTCCATTTTCTGGACGCCTTCTGCCATCATTCTCGGCAGGTCGTTGCCATTGCGGGCGACCAGCTCGAAGCTTCCCAGGATTTTCCCGTCTGGGCCGAAGCGCCCGACGAATTGGGCCTTTGAAGGTCCACCAGGATAAAGCCGGTCGACCCGGACCTCTGCGATCAGGATGTTGGCCGCGCCATAGAGGTCAAGCACGTTGCGCCACCAGCCGCGGCCTGGCCGCCTGGTTTGTGCTGCATTGACCAGCAGCGGGTCGACTCCAAGCCCGCTGACGCGGACATAGTCGATCGGGCTTTGCGACGTCCGAAATTGCGCCCACGCCCTTTGCCATGGGTTGCGCAGTTCGACGCTGGTGGGAGTGCCACCGGAGATCATCACCGGGATCAGCAGCATCGGCGCGGAACGCCGGATTTCGCCGGGTACGCCGAGCAGTTCAGCGGACCGGGCGCGATCGAACAGCACGCCAAGCGTAGCGATGTAGCGGTTGGGACCGATCTGCTCCTGTTCGACCACGATCGAGCTGACCAGTCCGTCCAGTACCGAATCCGACAGATTCGGGGCCTGGTTGATCGGCCGCTTGTTCATTTGCGCCCATAGCGCCTTGAAGCCTTGGCGTTGGGCGATGCGCCAACCGGCGTAGCGAGCCGTGTCTGCGTCCTTTCCTCCAACATCGACCTTCACCCCTGTAATTTCCAGGGTCCCGCTACTGTCGACCGGCAGGATACCGCGCTCTCCGCTTTCCATTTGAGCGACCAGCGCCCCGCCCAATCCGGCGAGGGCAAGGAACAAGGCGGACAGGAGAACGGCAGGCCGGCGGAAGAGCATCAGCGCGCTTTTGGCGACAATGGCGTGGAATTCCAAGCGCGATATGGCTAGGCGGCTGGCTTCATGACCAACGACCCGTCGAAAAAGCCGCTCACCTATGCCGATGCCGGCGTCTCGATTGCCGCCGGCAATGCGCTGGTGAAGGCCATCGCGCCGCTTGCGAAATCGACCGCCCGCCCCGGCGCCAACGCCGAGCTTGGCGGATTCGGCGGATTCTTCGATTTGAAGGCCGCGGGTTATGACGATCCGCTGCTGGTGGCTGCCAATGACGGCGTCGGGACGAAGCTGAAGCTGGCGATTGACACTGGCAGGCACGGCGGCGTGGGGATCGATCTCGTCGCGATGTGCGCCAACGACCTGATCGTCCAGGGCGCCGAGCCTTTGTTCTTCCTCGACTATTATGCGACCGGGAAGCTCGACAACGATGTCGCGGCCGCGGTCGTCGCGTCGATTGCCGAAGGGTGCCGCCAGGCCGGCTGCGCGCTGATCGGCGGCGAAACGGCCGAAATGCCCGGAATGTATTCCGACGGAGACTATGACCTGGCCGGTTTCTGCGTCGGCGCTGTCGACCGGGCGAAGGCGCTGACCGGCAAGAACGTCGCGCCCGGCGACGTCGTCATCGGGCTGGCGAGCTCGGGAGTTCACAGCAACGGCTTTTCCCTCGTTCGCCGGCTGATTGCGGTCAATGGCTGGAAACTCGATAAGCCCGCCCTGTTCGAACAGGACCGGCTGCTGGGCGACATCCTGCTTGAACCGACGCGCATCTATGTGAAGAGCCTGCTTCCTCTGGTCCGCGAGGGCAGCATCAAGGCGCTGGCCCACATCACCGGCGGCGGTCTGTTGGAGAATGTACCGAGGGTCCTTCCAGATGGTGCTCACGCCGTGATCGATGCCGACAGCTGGCCCCTGCCCCGCCTGTTCGCCTTCCTCCAGGCCGGCGGGTCTATAGAACCGGCGGAATTGGCGCGAACCTTCAATTGCGGCGTCGGCATGGTCGCGATCGTCCGGGAGGATGAGGCCGTTGAAGTTATCGAACGGCTTGAGACCGCTGGCGAGAAAGCTCTTCGCATCGGGCATGTGGAGGCCGGGGAGACGGGCTGCACCGTCAGCGGCAGCGCCGGCACCTGGAGCGCCCGCGAAGGATGGACCGCAACACACCATGGCTGAGAGGAGCCGAATCGCGATCCTGATATCGGGCCGCGGCTCGAACATGGCTGCACTGATTTTCGCTGCCCGCGCTGACAGCTGTTCCTATGAAGTGGCGCTGGTGACCGGCGACAAGCCCGGGGCCCATGGACTGGAAATCGCCCGCGCCGAGGGCGTTCCGGTCAAAGCGCTGGACGCCAAGGCACTGGGCTCCGCCTATTGGAAAGAGCTTCAAGAGGCACTGGAGGAAGCAGGCGTCGACCTGGTCGCGCTGGCCGGCTTCATGCGGATCATCCCCGACGATTTACTGGCGCGCTGGGACGGCCGGATCGTCAATATCCACCCGTCGCTTCTGCCAAAGCACAAGGGCCTGAAGACCCACGAGGCCTGTCTCGCCGCCAACGAGAAGATTACGGGCGCGACGGTGCATCTCGTCACGCCTGAGCTGGATAGCGGCGATGTCCTCGGCCAGGTCGAGGTCGCGGTGCTTCCCGGCGATACGCCGGCAACACTGGCTGCGCGGGTATTGATCGCAGAGCATCAACTATATCCGCATGTGATCAGCCAATATCTGGGCCGGACGCGC
>DASTVY010000317.1:0-2699 GCA_035758865.1 Sphingomicrobium sp.
CCAGTTCGTCGATGTCGACTGGTTTGCGGTAAAAATCATAGGCACCGAGAGCGATAGCCTTGAGCGCGCTTTCGCGAGCCCCGTGACCCGAGGCAACGATGACCTTCGCGTCGGGTTTAAGGGCAAGGATTTCCGACAGGGTCGCGAACCCTTCCGTGGTCCCATCGGGGTCGGGCGGAAGCCCGAGGTCGAGCGTGACGACGGTCGGCTCATGCAGGCGCACCATCTCGATCGCCTGGACGCGATCGGTCGCGCTGACCACGCGATAGCCCTCATAGGCCCATTTCAGCTGGCGCTGCAGTCCTTCGTCGTCCTCGACGATCAGCAGGACGGGCAGCTCGGCCGCGGGGGTTGCAGTGTCGGTCATGCGCGTTTCCGTTGCGATTCAGGAGCCGCTTCCGCGGCGGGAAGGATGATGGTGAACAGGCTGCCCTCTCCGGGCTTGCTCTCGACGGTCAGGCGACCGCCCATTGCGGACACGAGGCTTTTGGCTTCGAACGCGCCGACTCCGAATCCACCCTTCTTGGTCGACGCGAATGGCTGGAACAGGCGGTTCCGAACGAACTCCGCGTCCATTCCCTCGCCGTTGTCGGCGACGGCGATGGTGATATGGCCATTGTGGTTGTCCATGCGCACCGTGACCGGCTCATTGGGCTTGCTGGCGTCCACCGCATTTTGGACAAGGTGGCCGATCGCCTGTTCGAGACCGAGGGGATCGGCCATGACCCAAAGGCTCCCATCACCGAGCAACATCACTTCGTGATCGCCGCGCTTCGCGGCGATAGCCGAGGCGACCAGCGCGCGGACCGGCGTCGGCTCCAGCTTGGCCGGGCGCTGGTCGGGGGTCGGAGCAAGCCGAGCCAGTAGCTCGTTCATCTTGCCGACCGACCCCTTCAAAGTCGCAACCATGTCGGCGCGGAACTCGGCATTGTCGGCATGGCGTTCGGCATTGCGGGTCAGCAGCGAAAGCTGGCTCACCAAATTTTTCACGTCATGCAAGATGAAGGCGAAGCGCCGGTTGAAGTCCTCGAACCGCTGGGCGTTCATCAGGGTCTGCTGGGCATGGGCTTCGGCCAGCGACGAGGCCGCCTGCCTGCCCGCAGTGCGCAGCAGGTCGAAATCTTCCCAGTCGAGCGGACGGCGGTAGTCAGGGGACGCGAGCAAAACCAGTCCGACCAGCCGGTCGTCGTGGATCAGCGGCACTCCGGTCCATGCCTGCTCCTCGCCCAGAAGAGGGGCGGGAATATCCAGCTCCCGGTCGCGTGCATCGGCCCAGCCTCCGCCCAGCGCGTCAAAATCGATGATCCTTCCCTCGGCCCCGACCGACAGCCAGAAGGCCAGTGCCTCGGAGCTCGGGATGGCCGCGCCAAGGTTGGCGCTTCCCGACCAGTTCCAGGCGGCCGCCGGCTCGATCGTTCCATGCTCGTCGGCGACTAGCAACATGCCTCCGGGCGCATCGAGGATGTCGGCAAATGCCTTGATCACCCGCTGGCCAAGCGGTGGTGCCTTGGGCCCGCCGGCGCCGATCGTCTCGGTGAATCGAAGCCATTCGGTGCGATAGTCGTAGCGGTGCTCGAAAAAATGCTTGGCGATCTTGACCTTTGCCCAGCCGCGGGCCCTGCTGGATGGAAGCAGCACGATGGCGGCGATCGTCATCGCCGCGAGCAGCGCAATCAGCAATGCCCGGGTCCAGTCGACGCCGGAATCTCGCAGCGCCGTCACCAGCACCGCCATCACCGCAAAATAGGCAGCGATGGCCAGCATCGACAGGCTCTGGAAGGTGGCAGCACGGGAAAGGCGGATCCTCCAACGCTCGCCCTGCTCGTTGCCGATCGCGAACATGGGCGCGGCAATGACCATCACCAGCCCGCGCCAGTTGAACAGGCCCTGGGCGGCGCCGGGATCGAAATAGGCGATGGTGTATAGATTGAGGTCGTAGGCCCACATGCCGGCCAATGCGATCATCGCCAGCCGGATGGCGCCCCGGCTCGACGGTGCGGCCTGGCCGTAAAGATTGTGGACCAGGACCAGCGCACCCGCCGCCGCGGTCAGGCGAAGAATGAGCGCCGTGACAATCAGTGCATGGTTCGGGCTGATGTTGTCGGTGTTCACCAACAGCGGCAGTGCATCCATCATCAGCTGGAGGCCCAGCACGCAGGCGACAGCCGCATAAACCGGCTTCACGCCCCGCTGCTCGTCGGTGCTGTCGATCCCGGCCAGCCGGTAGAGCACTCCGACCCACACCAGGTTACGCGCCGTTTCGGAATAGGCGGCAAGCATGGTCGTTGGCGCCATTGCGGTGATCCACGCCCAGCAGGCGGTCAGCGCAAAGGCGGCCAGCAGCATCCGCTGCTCGCTCTCCCCCAGGCCCCGTCGAAGCTCCCACAGGGTCAGCGACGAAAACAGGGCCGCGGCGAGCGCATGCGTCCAGAAGGCGATCAGAGCCTCCATCGGGACCTCGCTGTCAAATTCACCGACATGCGGGAAGGTGTCGCAAAATTTTACAAAGGAATGGTGAACGCTGGCGCAAGACACCCGTTTTCGCGCATGGGGAGCTCATGAGTGATTCTGTGGCAGGGCGGCCGATCCGCCCGGTAATTTTGGCCGGCGGTGCCGGGACGCGGTTGTGGCCGCTGTCGACCATCGCGCGTCCCAAGCATCTGCTCCCGCTCCTTGGTGAGCTGAGCTTGTTTGAGCAG
>DASTVY010000337.1:0-3068 GCA_035758865.1 Sphingomicrobium sp.
GATCGCATTCGTCGTTCTGCGAATCCTCATCCTCCTCAACTGGCTGATGGCCGCCGCGATCCTTGTGCTGCTGTTCGTGTCGCCCAACGAACAATGGATCATGAGCGCCTTCAAGCTTTCGCCGTCACCCGATACCGATCGGCTGATCATGGGCCTGCGCGCCGTGGCGGTGCTCGGCCTCGTCGCCACCCCTATCAACTATGCCATTCTGAAAAGGCTGGTCGCGATGGTTGAAACGGTTCGGGCTGGGGACCCCTTTGTTGCCGCAAACGCATACCGGCTCCGGACCATTGCATGGGCCCTATTAGGCCTGCAGCTGATCAGCATGGTTATCGGTGCAATCGGCGAAGCCGTGTCGACCCCGGCGCATCCGCTTCACCTCAATGCCGGCTTTTCGGCCAGTGGCTGGCTCGCCGTCATCCTGATCTTCGTGCTGGCACGCGTTTTCGCCGAAGGCACGCTGATGCGCGAAGACCTTGAAGGGACGATCTGACAATGGCGGTCGTCGTGAAGCTGGACGACATGCTCTACGCTCGCAGAATGACGCTTACGGAGCTTGCGGAGCGCGTCGGGGTCACCATCGTCAACCTGTCGATCTTGAAGACTGGAAAAGCGCGCGCGATCCGTTTTTCGACGCTGGAGGCAATTTGCGCCGCCCTAGCCTGCCAGCCGGGCGACATATTGGTGTATGAAACCGAGGGACAGGCCGACATGCGCAACCCCGCCTAGGCCGGGGGTTTTGGGCGCGACGCAAATCGCCAGCTATCAGCGCACATTTCTTCCAGGCTTCGCTTTGCTTTCCAGCCGAGCTGCTGCTCGGCTTTTCCAGACGCAGCATAAAGTATGGCGACATCGCCGGGCCGCCTCGGTTTGATCGAACAGGGCACTTCGACCCCGGTCGCCCTCGCAAATGCGGCCAGCAGCTCCAGGACGCTGGTCCCGCGGCCGGTACCGAGGTTGAAGATTTGGCAAGGCTCGGCTTCGTTCATCGCGGCAAGCGCTGCAACATGCCCTTCGGCCAGGTCGACGACATGGATGTAATCACGCACGGCCGTGCCGTCTGGCGTCGGATAATCATTCCCAAACACCTCAAGCTGGGCGCGTTGGCCAAGTGCGACCAGCACTACCATCGGCATGAGGTTATTCGGAATTCCTCTTGGTTCTTCCCCGATCAGCCCGGACGGATCGGCTCCGACCGGATTGAAATAGCGCAGCAGCGAGACCTGCCACCCCCGATCGGTGCGCGCCAGGTCGGAAAGGATTTTCTCGCAGGCGAGCTTCGTTTCGCCGTACGGATTGATGGGAGCCGTGCTGTGGTCCTCGGTGATCGGCAGATCGCGAGGTAGTCCGTAAACGGTCGCGCTACTGCTGAACACGATCCGGCGCGCGCCGGTTGAATCCATCGCGTCCAGCAGTGCGATCATCCCGCCGACATTATTGTCATAATAGGCCAGCGGGTCGGCGACTGATTCCGCCACTGCCTTGAGCCCGGCGAGATGGACGACCGCTTCGATTCGCTCGCTTCCGAGGACCGACCGCAGCAACTCAGAATCGCGAACGTCGCCACGAACAATCCTGATTGGCTGCCCCGCCGCCTCGTTCAACCGTTCGGAAACCTCCGGGGAGCTGTTGCAGAAGTTGTCGAAGATAATCGGCGTATGGCCCGCTCGAAGAAGCGAAAGCGCCACATGGGAGCCGATGTATCCCGCGCCACCCGTAAGTAGGATTTTCATTGGGCGGCGACCGCTTCCTCGAAGCCGGACAACAGCGATTCCACATTAGAGCCCAATGCATCGATGGCGTAGCCGCCCTCCATCACGACCAGCACCGGCAAATCGGTCGCCGCGATGCGACGGGCGATCGTTCGATAATCATCCCGCTGAAGTCGGAAGTGCGAGATCGGATCCTCCGCGAATGTGTCGGCCCCGAACGACAGGACCAGCAGGTCAGGCTGATGCGCCCGAATCGCCTCGAGCGCCTTGTCCAGTGCCTCCACATACACCTCGACATCCGTTCCTCGCGGCAGCGGCAGGTTCACCGTCTTGCCCGCCCCCGCGCCTTCGCCTTGCTCGTCGGCATGACCCCAGAAGAAGGGATAGTCGGTCGAGGGATCGGCATGGATCGAAACGAACAGGACTTCCGGATCGCCGTAGAAAATATCCTGGGTTCCGTTGCCGTGATGATAGTCGATGTCGAGGATCGCCACGCGGCGCCCTGACCGGCGGGCATGCTCCGCAGCGATCGCCGCATTGTTGAGATAGCAATAGCCGCCGCAATAATCGCGTCCTGAGTGGTGCCCCGGCGGCCGGCACAGCGCGAAGCTGGCGCGAGTTTCTCCCTCAAGGATCGCGGCCAGCGCCGTCAGCGCAGTCTGTGCGCTCCAATAGCTGGATTCCCAGGTGCCTTCGGCAATCGGGGTCGTGGCGTCGTAGCTGTAAAGACCAAGCTTCGCGTCGATCCGGTCGAGATCGAGGGCCCTGCGCCTGGCGATGGGCCAGGTGTAGCCGATCGCATCGCCCTCCCGCCCCGACGCACGCCATTCTGAATGGGCCGAGCGCAGGAACTCGACATAGTTGCGGTCATGAACGTTCAGCAGCGGCTCCGGGCCAAAATCCCTGGCCGCTTTCAACTCGGCAAAGCCGGCGGCGATGATTTCGGCGCGAGAGGATTTTTCCGCGTAAGCCGCCCATCCGCCGTTGTGCAGCTCCTGAAGGGGCTCATGCGTCAGCTGCCGCCGGTCGAAAAAGCCGGGAACCGTGATCATTGGCTTAAATCCCCTGGGCGCTGGTCGCCTGTTGGCCCTCATGGATCGACATCAGCGATTCTTGCAACTCCTCGTTCGCGCTGGACATGACCGCGAGCACGACTGCCTCGTCGCATCCCTCGGCGGCAAGATAGGCATGCCCCATGCTGGAATCGAAATAGATCGACTGCCCCACCTCCAGCGTCACCGAATCATAATGCTCCGTATTGACGGTAACACGGCCGCTCAGGACGTAGACGAACTCCTCTCCGGCGTGATGGACCAGCTCGCCAAACTCTTCCGACGTTTTCGCGCGGATCTTCGA
>DASTVY010000386.1:0-11218 GCA_035758865.1 Sphingomicrobium sp.
GGAGTGGCGGGTGCGGCGGCGGCGGGGCTGGTGATTGCGTTCATCTTGGGTGGGACCGGAACCGCGACCCTGCTTTCCGGATCGCCCCCGATCGGCTGGAACGACGCTCTCATACTGCTCATGCTTCCACTCGCCATCGCCCTGCTCGCAACCCAGGTTGCACGGAGCGCGCTGATGCGGGCATTGCGCGACCGCCTATGATCGCCCGCCTGCTCGCCCTCCTGATCGTCCTTTATGCCCTCGGCTTCGCTTTATTTGCGGTGACCCTCGGCACGCCGGCCGCGGCGGATACTCCAAAGGTGGATGCGATCATTGTCATTACCGGCGGCAAGGGCCGTATCGAACATGCAGTCACGCTTATGGCCGAAGGCAAGGCAAAGCGGCTGCTCATCGCCGGGGCCGATCCCTCGGTGCGCAAGGCGGACCTCGTCCATCGCCTCGACGCGCCGCGGCAGCTGTTCGAATGCTGCATCGACCTGGGTTCGGAATCGGTCGACACAAGGTCGAACGCCGAGGAGGCCAATCGCTGGCTCGAGCGGCGCAAATATCGAAGCGTCCGGCTGGTCACCAGCGACTGGCACATGCGCCGGGCCCGCTATGAGTTTAACCGGCAGCTCGGCCGCGACATGGAAATCGTCCCCGATGCCGTCCGAACCGAGCCCAACTTCACGACCCTGTTCGCCGAATATAACAAATATCTGCTTCGACGGATCAGCGTCTGGCTGGACATCTGATGACCGCAATTCGCTCCTTCCTGTTTGCGCTGCTCTTCTATCCGGGCACGCTGGTCTATGTCCTGAGCGTGATCGCGGTTTCGCCGATCGGCGACCGGCCGGTTCAGGCGGTCGTCCATGCCTGGTCGGCCTTCCATAACTGGCTGGTGCGTAACGTCGTCGGCATCCGCATCGAATGGGATGGCCGGATCCCCGACGGCCCCTACCTGATCGCCGTCAAGCACCAGTCGATGATGGAGGCGGTCGACACGCTCCATTTCGCGAAAGCCCCGGTGGTGGTGATGAAGCGCGAATTGACCGTCATCCCGCTGTTCGGCTGGGTGACCCGCCGATACGGCGTGATCGGAGTCGACCGCGAAGCGGGGGCCAGTGCGCTGCGGACAATGATGGCCGAAGCCAAGGCTGCCATTGCCAGCGGCCGGCCGGTCATCATTTTCCCCGAAGGGACCCGCGTTCCATTTGGCGAGGCACCTCCTCTGCAACCCGGATTTGCCGGCCTATACCGAGCGCTCGGCCTGCCGGTCGTACCGGTCGCCCATGATGTCGGCCGGTTGTGGGGCAGGGACTTCCTCAAGCGTTCGGGAACGGTCCACTTCAAGGTCGGTGAGGTGATTCCCTCAGGCCTGAAGCGCGACGAAGTCGAGGCGCGGGTACACGCCGCGATCAACGCGCTTACGCCCTGAGCTGAGCTCCCAGCTTTTCCGCCGCTGCAACGACCTTTTTCGAGACTTCGGCGATCTCGGCCTCGGTGAAGCTCTTGTCGCCCGGCTGCAAAGTCACTTCCACCGCCAGGCTGAGGCCCTGCTCGCCTTCGTAGCGGTCGAACAGCCGCGCATCGGTGATGACTGCCTTGTCGGCCCCGCGGATCGCCCGGACCAGCGCATCGGCCGCCAGTTCTGGCGGAACCGTGAAGGCAAAGTCGCGGGTCACGGCCTGTAGCGCTGGCGGCGAATAAGCCGCGCGCGCCCGTTCGACGGCGCGCGGCGCGGGAATGGCGTCGAGATAGATTTCCGCGGCAACCGTCCCCGCCGGCGCCTCGAGCGCCCTGGCGACCCGGGGATGGAGCTCCCCGAACGCCGCAAGCACATTCTTGCCCAGGCCCAGCGTCGCGGACCGCCCCGGGTGCCACGTGTCGCCCGCGCCCATGCTGAGCTGAAGGTTGCCGATGGGTGCTCCGGCAGCTTCGAGCAGTGCCAGCACTTCGGCCTTGGCGTCGAACGGGTCGAAATCGACGCCCTTGGGCGCGAGCCAGCTTCGCGGGGCCTTGTCGCCCGCCAGCAGCACGCCGACGGTCGGCCGTTCGGCCTCGGCGAGGTAGCGGCGGCCGATTTCAAACAAGCGGATGCTGGTTGCCCCGCGATCCGCGTTGCGCCGCGCCGCCGCGGCCAGGCCGGGCATCAGCGACGGCCGCATATATTTCATTTCCTCGCTGATCGGATTGGCAAGGACATGCGGAGCGCCGCCGAACAGGTCGGCATCTTGCTTGCTGATAAAACTCCAGGTCACCGCCTCATCCAGCCCGCGCGCCGCAGCCGCGCGTCGGACTTGCCGCTCGATCATCTGCGACCGGGTCGCGGTTGGGTGCGCCACGCCCTCCTCGCGCGGAAGCGGCGTGGACGGGATCGCGTCATATCCGAGGATGCGAGTCACTTCCTCGACCAAGTCGGCCGTGCCTTCGATGTCGCGGCGCCAGCTCGGCACCACCGCATCGCTTCCTTCGATCCGGAAGCCGAGGCTTTCGAGAATCCGCTGTTGCTCGTCGGTAGGGACTTCCATGCCGCCGAGGGCTGCGGTCCGGTGAGGATCGAAGCGCACGCGCCGTTCCTCGACCGGCGGCTCGCCTGCCCGGGTCGGCCGGCTCGCCTCGCCGCCGCAAATCTCGAGAATATGTCCGGTGAGGATCGCCAGCCCGTCGTCGAGGAAAGCCGGGTCGACACCCCGCTCGAAACGGCTTCGGGCGTCGCTCGTCAGCTGCAGTTTCTGCCCGGTCCGCGCGATATTGTCGGGCGTGAAATAGGCGATCTCGAGCAGCGTCTCGGCCGTCGTCGCGCTGACGCCCGAATGCTCGCCGCCCATGATCCCACCGATGTCGTGAACCTGCGCGTCGTCGGCGATCACGGTCATCGTGCCGTCGAGGACATATTCCTTCTCGTTGAGCGCCAACACCTTCTCGCCGTCGTGCGCGCGGCGGGCGCTGACCGCGCCTTTAAGCTCGCGAAGGTCATAGGCGTGGGCCGGCCGGCCGAGGTCGATCATCACATAGTTGGTGATGTCGACCAGGGCCGAGATCGGCCGCTGGCCTGCTGCCTTCAGCCGCTGCTGCATCCATTCGGGCGATGCGCCATTGGTGAGGCCTCGAACCGTCCGGCCATAGAAGGCCGGGCAGCCTTCCGGATCCTCGATCCTGATCTCGACCACATTGTCGAAACTGCCCTCGATCACCGGCACGTTGAGCGGCTTCAGCGTGCCGAGACCGGCCGCGGCGAGATCGCGCGCAATTCCGCGAACTCCCATGCAGTCCTGCCGGTTGGGGGTGACAGAGACGTCCAGCACCGCATCGTCCAGCCCGGCATAGTCGGCAAAGCTGGTTCCGACCGGCGCATCGGCAGGAAGCTCGATGATCCCCTCATGGTCCTCGCCCAGCTGCAGCTCGCGCGCCGAGCACATCATGCCATTGCTCTCGACCCCGCGGATCGCCGCCTTCTTCAGGACGAAGTCGCTGCCCGGAACATAGGTGCCGGGCCCGCCGAACACGCCGACCAGGCCGGCCCGGGCATTGGGCGCGCCGCATACGACCTGAAGCGCTTCGCCCGATCCGGTATCCACTGTCAGAACCTGCAGCTTGTCAGCCTGGGGATGGCGCTCGGCGGTGACGACCCGGGCGATGGTGAAGGGCTTCAGCGCCTCGGCAGGATTTTCGACTCCCTCGACCTCGAGTCCGATGCGAGTGAGGGTCTCCGCAACCGTCGCCGCATCGGCGCTGGTGTCGAGATGGTCCTTCAGCCAGGACAGCGTGAACTTCATGCGCCCACTCCTCCCGAGAGCGTGGGCACGTCGAGGAAGCGGAAGCCGTAATGCTTCATCCAGCGCAAATCGCCGTCGAAGAAGGCGCGCAGATCGTCCATCCCATATTTGAGCATCGCCAGCCGGTCGACGCCGGTGCCGAAGGCGAAGCCCTGCCACTCGTCGGGGTCCAGCCCGCAGGCGGCGATGACCTTGGGATGCACCATCCCGCTGCCCAATACTTCCATCCAGCCTTCCGATCCGCCGACGACGCGGCGGCCCTTTTCCATCGACCAGCCGACGTCGACCTCGGCCGACGGCTCGGTGAAGGGAAAGTAGCTTGGCCGCATGCGAAGAACGACGTCGTCGCGCTCGAAGAAGGCCTTTAGGAAGGTCTCAAGCGTCCATTTGAGGTGGCCGAGGGTGATCGCCTTGTCGATCACCAGCCCTTCGATCTGATGGAACATCGGCGTGTGCGTCGCGTCGCTGTCGCTGCGATAGACACGGCCCGGCGCGATCACCCGGATCGGCGGCGGTGTCTTCTGCATCGTCCGGATCTGCACCGGCGATGTATGGGTGCGGAGGACCATGGGCGCGCCATCGTCGCCCTTCTCATCCATGTAGAAGGTGTCCTGCATCGCCCGGGCCGGGTGGGTCTCGGGAATGTTGAGCGCGGTGAAATTGTGCCAGTCGTCCTCGATCTCCGGCCCTTCGGCGACCGAGAAGCCGAGGTCGGCGAAAATCTCCGCCAGCTCGTCCATCACCTGACTGACCGGATGGATCGACCCGCGCGGGCTTTCCGGCGCGGGGAGCGACAGGTCGAGCCGTTCGGTCGCGAGGCGCCGTTCCAGCTGCGCCTCTTCGAGCGCCGCCTTCTTGGCCGCGATCGCATCGCTCACCGCCTCGCGCAGCGAATGGATCTTGGGCGCCTCGGCGGCGCGGGTGTCGGCGTCCATCTTGCCCAGCGATTTCAATAGCTGGGTGATCTCGCCCGATTTGCCGAGCGCAGCGACCCGCACTCCGTCAAGCGCTGCAAGATCGGCTGCGGCGGCGATTTCCTGGTCGAAACGGGCCTGGAGCGGGTGGACGGACACGTAAGTTTCCTTGGGGTTAATCGTCGGCGGGCTTAAGCAGGATATGGGGGGTGAGCGCAAGGAGTAGCGCCATGACCAATGGTTGGCCGGTCCTCGACGTCGAACGCGACTCGCCGACCTTCGCTATTCTCCACCTCGTCAGCCAGATGCTCGGCAAGCTCCGCGTCGCCCATGCGCCTTGGGCCAATCATGGCTGGCATGTCACGCTGATTCCTGTCGCCGAAGGGTTGGTGATGCCGCCAATCGCGGCCAACGGAGAACGGTTCGAATTGGTGCTCGACCTGTGTGCTCACGCGGTCGTGCTCCGGAGCAGCTCAGGCATGAGGGATGCGATCCCGCTGGAAGGGGGAAACATATCCGACCTTCATCGAGGCCTGATCCAGATGATCGACCGGAACGGCTTCCCGTCCACCTTCAACGGCCGCCCCAACGAGATCCCGGACGCGGTGCCCTTTGCCGAGGACAGTGAGCCTCGCAGCTACGATCGCGATTCGGCCGAGCGGCTGCGCGACGCGCTTAGCCGGATCGTGCCGGTCTTCGAACGTTTTCGCGCCGGCTTTCTGGGTAAGGCAAGCCCGGTCCATTTCTTCTGGGGCAGCTTCGACCTCGCGGTGACCCGTTTTTCGGGGCGGGAAGCGCCACGCCACCCGGGCGGGATCCCCGGCCTTCCCGATCGCATCACCCGCGAAGCCTATAGCCATGAAGTGTCGAGCGCCGGATTCTGGCCGGGCGGGGTCACGGCCGCCGAGCCGATTTTCTACAGCTACGCCTATCCCGAACCTGAGGGGTTCCGCTCCGCCGGCATCTCACCGGCCCCGGCGCGGTTCGACCAAACGCTCGGCGAATTCACCCTGTCATATAAGGAGGTTCGGCGCTCCGCCATTCCGGAAACCGAACTGATGGCCTTCCTCCAGTCGAGCTACGAAGCCGCGGCGAAGCTCGCGAAATGGGACCGCGCGGCGCTGGAGCGCGAAGTGACGGCGCCCTAGGCGACGAAGGGGAAGGGCGAAATCGTCTTCTTCGTCCGGTCGACCGCCAGCATTCGGCCCGCGGGCGGGGTCGCGCGATAGGCGCAGTCGATGCGGGGGCAGATGGCGCAGGCCGGGCCGACGGGCGTGACCGGCGCCTTTTCCAGATCATAGACGTCGGCGCAGCTCAGCTTGTGGGCGTGGCGAATGTCGCACCCAAGGCCGATCGCCAACATGCTGCCGCCCAGCTCGGTCTTGATCGGCCGGTCGATCGTCCGGGACACGGTAAAGTATCGCTGGCCGTCGGGGGTTTCGATCAGCTGGGTGACCGCCTGGCCCGCGGTCTGGAAGGCGGCGTGCAGGTTCCAGCGCGGGCAGGTTCCGCCGAAGCGCGAGAAGGGGAAATTCTCGCCTGCATAGCGCTTGCTGATGTTCCCGGCCGGATCGACCCGAAGCATGAAGAAGGGTACTCCGCGCGCCCCGGGTCGATTGAGCGTGGTCAGCCGATGGGCGACCTGCTCGACATTGGCGCCATATTCGCCGGTGAGCCGATCGATCGAGTAGCGGTATTGCTCCGCGCTGGCGAGGAAGCGGCCATAGGGCATCATGATCGCGCCGGCGGCATAGTTGGCGAGGCTCATGTGCAGGAGCTGGCGAACCCCTTCATCGGGCGGCGCGGCTTCGGCCACCATTCGGTCGAGCAGGGAAGCGAATTCGACCAGCGCCAATTGATAGGCGAGGGCGAAAGTTCGATTCTCTGGCCGTAGCTGTGACGACAACAGGAACAGCCGGCGGTCGGGATCGTAAAGCTGGCTGACGTTGCCGAGCTCGGCCTGCGGCACGACGCGCGCCGCGATCCCCCAGGCTTCCTTGAGGCGCCGCCGCATCGGTTCCGCCATCGACAGCGGATCGCTTAGCGCTCCGCCAAGCGTCTCCGCGGCCTGCTCCAGCTCCGGATAATGGTTGCGGTGCTGCTGGATATAGTCGCGGACCCAATTCTCCGGCGTGACCAGCACCCGGGCATCGCCTGCGCTTGCCATGCTCGGGTTGCGGCCTGCCTCCTTCAGCGCAGTGTAGAGCCGGGCGATTGCGTCGGCGACCGCTGGGGCATTGTTGGCCAGCTCGACCAGCTCGTAGCGCGGCACTCCAAGGTCACTGAGCAGCACGTCGGAGAAAATCTCCGTAAGCGCGTCAGGCCCGGTCTTGGCGCCGCCTCCATTGGCCGCGAAGCTGCGGACATCGACCTCATATTGCTCCGCCAGCTTGAGAAGCAGTGCTGCGGTGACCGGCCGCTGGTTACGCTCCAGGTGGTTCAAATAGCTGGGGCTGATGGCCAGGCTTTGCGCCATGTCGGTCTGCGACAGTTGATGGTCGCGGCGGAGGCGGCGGAGCCGGTGGCCGAGGAAGAGCTTGCTGGACATTTGCAAGTGTCTGTCAATTCTGCCCAACAATCACAAGTCAAGTTGTGACAAGTCTACACTTTTTGCCAGTGCGTCTGGGCGGCTCGCATGTTGGATTCTGCTGCGTAATCCACTGCGTCATCGAGGGACCAAGGCATGACAAGTTTTGACCAGGTCGTAATCGCCCCGCCCGGCCGCTTCGACGGGATCGATCGGCCATATTCGCCCGAGGACGTGCTTCGGCTGCGTGGGTCGGTGCCGATTGAGCACAGCCTGGCCCGCCGCGGCGCCTTGAAGCTCTGGGAATTGCTGAAGCGCGATGAACCGGTTCGGGCGCTTGGCGCGGTCACCGGCAACCAGGCGATGCAGATGGTTCGCGCCGGGCTTGAAGCCATCTACCTCTCGGGATGGCAGGCCGCGGCCGACGCCAACACCGCCGGTGCCATGTACCCGGACCAGTCGCTTTATCCGGCCAATACCGGGCCGGAGCTGGCCCGCCGGATCAACCGCACGCTGCAGCGGGCCGACCAGATCGAGCATGCCGAGGGCGGTGCGCAGCGCGACTGGTTCGCGCCGATCGTCGCCGATGCCGAGGCCGGCTTCGGCGGTCCCTTGAACTGCTTCGAGATCATGAAGGCCTATATCGAGGCGGGGGTCGCCGGCGTTCACTTCGAGGACCAGCTCGCGTCCGAAAAGAAATGCGGTCACCTCGGAGGCAAGGTGCTGATCCCGACCCAGGCGGCGATCCGCAACCTCGATGCCGCCCGCCTCGCCGCCGACGTATCGGGCGTCCCGACGATCCTCGTCGCCCGGACCGATGCAGAAAGCGCCAGGCTGATCACCAGCGACGTCGATGAGCGCGACCGGAAATTCCTTACCGGCGAGCGGACCACCGAGGGCTTCTTCCGGCTGAAGGACGGAACCGGGCTCGACCATTGCATCGCCCGGGGCCTCGCCTTCGCAGCCCACGCCGACCTTCTATGGTGGGAAACCAGCCATCCGGACCTCGACGAGGCGCGGATCTTTGCCGAGGCGGTTCACGCCGAATATCCGGGCAAGCTGCTTGCCTATAATTGCTCGCCCAGCTTCAACTGGAAGGCCAAGCTCGACGAGGCGACCATCGCCAAATTCCAGCGCGAACTCGGGGCGATGGGCTACAAATTCCAGTTCGTCACCCTCGCCGGCTTCCACAGCCTCAACCACGGCATGTTCGAACTTGCCTCCGGCTACCGCGACCGGGGTATGACGGCTTATTCGGAGCTGCAGCAGGCGGAATTCGAAAGCGAAGCCTTCGGCTACACCGCGACCCGCCACCAGCGGGAGGTCGGCACCGGCTATTTCGACGCCATCGCTACCGCCGTCTCGGCCGGCCAGGCATCGACCGTCGCACTCAAGGAATCAACCGAAGCCGCCCAGTTCGTGGCTGCGGAATAGGAGGAGAGGGAAGATGGGACAGCGCTACTGGGTCCTCGGCGGCGACTATCGCGACTGCCGCTTCGATGAGATCGTTCCGGGCACCGAGGAAATCTCGGGACCCTTCCCGGACATGTTCCGGGCGCGGACCGAATGGACGCGTCTCACGTTTCGTGATCGCCTCGGCGCGACCAAGCGTTATGTCATCACGCAGGAGGCGCTGCGCGGATGAATGTTGTTCTTGACCGGCCGATTGCGGTCGCCGCTCGGTCCAACCTGCCCGGGGCTGGGGAGATTCTGACTGACGGAGCTCTAGGCTTCATTGCCGAGCTTCACGAGCGGTTCGATGATCGGCGGCGTACCTTGCTGGCAGCTCGGATCGAGAGACAGAGGCGCTTCGACGCTGGCGAATTGCCCGACTTTCCCGAGGAAACCCGCCACGTCCGCGAATCCGAATGGACAGTCGGGTCAATCCCGCCCGACCTCCGGGACCGACGCGTCGAGATTACCGGTCCGACCAATGCCAAGATGGTGATCAATGCGCTGAATAGCGGCGCGAAGGTCTTCATGGCCGATTTCGAGGATGCCACATCGCCAGTTTGGAACGAGCTGGTCCAGGGCCAGATCAATTTACGCGACCGCTGGCTGAGCAGGCTGCAGTTGACCGATCCTGACACCGGCAAACATTATGCGCTCGGTCCCAACCCGGCCGTGCTCATGGTGAGGCCACGCGGCTGGCACCTCGCCGAGCGGCATGTCACGGTACACGGCGAACCGGTCTCGGGCACACTGTTCGATTTCGGCCTCTACCTCTGGCACTGCGCCAAGCTGGCGCTGGATGCCGGATCAGGTCCCTATTTCTATCTGCCAAAGCTCGAAAGCCGCCACGAGGCCGCGCTGTGGAGCGACGTGTTCGAGTTCGCCGAAGAATGGCTCGGGCTCGACCGCGGGACGATCAAGGCGACCGTCTTGATCGAAACCTTGCCCGCGGCATTCGAGATGGACGAGATCCTTTACGAGCTGCGTGAGAATATCGTCGGGCTCAATTGCGGCCGCTGGGACTATATTTTCTCCGCCATCAAACGCCTCGGACGCTCTCCCGACCGTCTCACTCCTGACCGCTCGGCGATGACCATGGATAAGGCCTTCCTCGCCGCTTACTCGCTCCGCCTCGTCGCCACCTGCCATCGCCGCGGCGCCTTCGCCATGGGCGGCATGTCGGCCTTCATTCCGGTGAAGGGAGACTTGGCGGCCAATGTCCATGCTCTCGACAAGGTCCGCGCCGACAAGCTTCGCGAAGTGACCAACGGCCATGATGGCACTTGGGTGGCGCACCCAGCGCTGGTGCCGGTGGCGATGGAAGCCTTCGAGGCGATGGACGGCTCGAATCAGCTGTCGAAAATTCCCGACCGCAACCCCAGTCGCGACGAAATGCTGGAGTTGCACCAGGGATTGCGATCCGAAGCAGGAGCGCGCGAGAATATTCGCGTTGCTGTCCAATATATTGCCGCCTGGCTCAGCGGCCGCGGCGCGGTGCCGCTCTATAATCTGATGGAAGATGCGGCCACCGCCGAGATCTGCCGCGCCCAGCTCTGGCAGTGGCTGAAGTTCGAAGCTCCCTTCGATGACGGTCGTCGTTTCAGCCGCGACCTGTTCGAGGATTGGCTGGCCGAGGAACTGGCCGCGCTCGGCGATGCTCCCAATCTCAAGGCGGCTGCTCGCCTGCTGCATGAGCTGGTGACCGACGACGAGTTCGAGGAGTTCCTGACTCTGCCTGCCTATGAATTGCTTGGCTGATCGGCCTCCAGGATTCTGCGTCCGAATAACATCAGCACGAGCACGAACCACGCCGCCGCGGCGATGAAGCCGGCGACAACTACCAGTGGCCAGCGGAGCCACCCAATCGGGAGGAGCCAAGCACCATAGGTCAGGCCCGTCAGAAGGGCGACCATTGCCGTGATGCGTAGCCAATCGGACAGCTTGAACCCGGGAAATTCGGTCAGCTCGTCGATTGGGTCGGTCGGCAGGAACACATCGGGCCCCTGCGGATCATAGAGCACCAGCTCATGCTTGCGGGCCAGGGCGACGATCGCTGCGATGACGGCATCGTCGGCTCCCCAGCGGACATCCAGGGCGAGCAAGCGGTCGGATTCATAGAATGGCAGGTCGGCCCAAGGCTCACCGCCCTCGACACCCCTGATCTCCTTAAGCGCCTCTGGTTTGTAGCGGCCACGTTCCTCTTCCGACATTCGTGCAACGGTTTCTTCGTTGCTGAGCTCGCGATAGGGATAAAGCCGCCGCAGCTCGGCGGCGACGAGGGCAATGTCGCCACTCGGCTCGAACTTGCTGTCGTCTTCCGTTTCGTACCAGTCCTTGAGCAAGGTCTGCGCATCGTCGGGATCGTCGACGACGGGCGCTTTCCACAGGATCAGAGTCATGCTCATGGGGCGAGCAAGCTAACTCGGCACATGCGTAACGAAAAGGGCGCCGCGGAATGCTCCGCGACGCCCTCTCTGTCCCGTTAGCTTAAAAGCTCACGCCGCCTTGGGCAGAGCAGCCTTGGCCTGCGCGATGATCGCGCTGAACGCTTCCGCTTCGTGCATCGC
>DASTVY010000019.1:0-2915 GCA_035758865.1 Sphingomicrobium sp.
CTCCGTCGTAGAGCGCTCGCATATCCCAATGCACAAGTGGATGCTTGCGTTCCGGTTCATGGCTTCAAGCAAGAAAGGCATCTCGGCGCACCAATTGCACCGGACGCTCGGCATTTCCTACAAAACGGCTTGGTTCATGGCGCATCGCATACGTGAAGCCATGCGCCCGACCGATGACGGACAACTCGGCGGCAACGGCAAAACAGTTGAGGCCGATGAGACATTCGTTGGCGGCAAGGCGAAGAATCGTGCTTACGCGAAAACCCTGCCGAGCCATGAAGCTGTCGCGTCGCTGGTAGAGCGCGGCGGCAAGGTCCGCTCGCGTCATGTCCCTGACGTGACAGCGAAGACGCTTAAGCCGATTTTGGTCGAGGTGATCGCCAAGGAAACTAACCTACGCACCGATCAAGCCCCAGTTTACACGGAAATCGGAGCGAGCTTCGCCAGCCACGAGACGGTCAACCATTCGATCAAAGAATACGTCCGTGGCGACGCTCACACCAACACGGTTGAGGGTTATTTCTCAATCTTCAAACGAGGCATCTATGGCACGTATCACCACGTCAGCGCCGAACACCTGAAACGGTATCTAGCTGAGTTCGACTTTCGTTACAACGAGCGGACGGCACTCGGAGTTGACGACACCGAGCGCACCGAGAAGGCAATCCGTGGTGCGGCTGGTCGGCGCTTGACCTATCGACAGCCTCGTGGAGCGCAACAGGCGCAGGCGTGAATGGCGGCGGCTATGCCGCAACCTAGACCTGATCTTTTCCCTTATCGACCGGACGTGATCGGCGCTTTGGCCTGCCCCGGTTCGGGGCGCCAGCCTTGCCGACCATCTCCTTCTGCGGCTGCGGCGGCGTGTTCAGGAGCCGTCGTATGCCGCGCTCCATCCGGCGCGCAATCTCGTCGTCGGGCAACTCATCTTTGTGAACGCTCATTGGGGAATTTTATCATGGCGTCCCCCCTCTTCGCCACGCCCAAAGCCGTCAAGTCTCTCCGGCATTACTGGAAGAAAACTCCCTCTCCTGAACCAGCCGCTTTGGCAGCCGAACTAATGGGGGAAAGTGATCGCGCGGTGATTATCCTTGCTGCCTCGCTTCTGGATGATGCTCTGATCGTCAGGTTAACTCAAAACCTTGCTGTGCCAACAACGCCAGAACAACAGGAATTTGTTTTCCGCTACGATGGCCCGCTTGGGTCGTTTTCGGCACGCATCGACACGGCTGTAATGTTCGGGTTTATCGACCCAACAACAAGGAACCAGCTAATCTTACTGCGTCAGGAAATTGCCCACTCTGACGTGACTGTCCGAGCTACCCTGAGGGAGCGTTTTCTTGGGGAAACGGGTCATGAGCGAGGATCGGCAGGAACGGTTTACGGCCTACGTCGAGGCACTGGCCGAGGTGATCGGGCATGCCGACCGGGCGGAGCCGCTGCGTGATTATTGCCGGGGCTTGCTGCTGCCGGGCGAGCGTAAGAGCGTCGAGCCGATCGCGGCGGTAACGGCACCGGCCCGGGTCTCGGCCAAGCACCAGTCGCTGCTGCATTTTGTTGCCACCGCGCCGTGGTCGGACGAGCGGGTTCTCGACCGGATACAGGAATTGACCCTCCCGCTCATCGAGGGCAGCGGCACGATCGAAGCCTGGATCATCGACGACACCGGCTTTCCGAAGAAGGGCCGCCACTCGGTTGGGGTGGCGCGCCAGTATTGCGGCGAGCTCGGCAAGCGGGACAACTGCCAGATTGCGGTTAGCCTATCGCTGGCCAATCACACGGCGAGCCTGCCGATCGCCTGGCGTCTGTACCTCCCGCTGGAGTGGACGGCCGATGCTGAACGCCGTGCCGCCGCCGGCATCCCCGAGACGATCGGATTTCTGACCAAGCCGGAGATCGCACTGGAGCAAATCCGGGCGGCCCACGCCGCTGGTCTGCCGCGCGGGGTTGTGCTGATGGATGTCGGGTATGGCAGCAATACCTGGCTGCGCGAGGAGATCGGCGCTTTGGGGCTGGCCTATATCGCCGGGATACCGCCGCAGACCTCGGTATGGCCGCCGGGGACGGCACCGCTGCCGCCGCTGCCCTGGTCGGGTCGCGGTCGTCGCCCAAAGCTGATGCGCCGCGACAGTGAGCACCAGCCGGTTAGCGTCAAGGTGCTTGCGCTCGGCTTGCCTCAGGCCTGCTGGCAGACGGTCTCCTGGCGCGAGGGCACCGCGGGTGCGCTGACCTCGCGCTTTGCCCGGGTTCGGGTGCGGGCCGCCCATCGTGATGAGTGGCGGGCCGAGCCGCGCGACGAGGAATGGTTGCTGATCGAATGGCCCGAAAGCGAGGCCGAACCCGCCAAATATTGGCTGGCCACCCTCCCGACGGACATGCCCTTCGATCGCCTGGTCGATCTGGCCAAATTGCGCTGGCGGATCGAGCGCGATTATCAGGAGCTGAAACAGGAATTGGGCCTGGGGCACTACGAGGGACGCGGCTGGCGCGGCTTCCATCATCACGCCACGCTGTGTATCGCGGCTTACGCCTTCCTGATCGCCGAGCGGGCGAGGATTCCCCCCTCAGCCGCCGGCGACGCCGCCGGTCAATTCGCGACGCCTGAGATTTCCCAAAATCGTCCATCCCGAGGCGCCGCCCGTTCGCCCCGAACGACATGTTGTCAACTCGATCGCGACGATGCGCCGACACCTGATCGTCGCCCTCGCAACCACCCTGGCGCGATGTCCGTGCTGTAACGCACCGCGCAAAACCACCCACGCCACTCCAATTCTATGACGCAGTAAGATTAGGATGGTCTTGATATTTCGCTGTTTCCTTGCTGACTTTGCCCGCCTTATTTTCTTGAGCATTCGCAAAGCGACTACGTCCAATCAATCCCACCATACTAGAAATAGCCAAAAATCGGCTCATCCACT
>DASTVY010000042.1:0-5059 GCA_035758865.1 Sphingomicrobium sp.
AAACCGCCGAACGCTTCTCGACCTTGTGAAACATTGCTAGGCGGTGCCAATGTCTGGGGGACAGTCGACCATCATCCTGTCGTATCGCCGCGAAGACAGCGCCGGAGTGACCGGGCGCATCTTCGACAGGCTGGTGCAGGAATTCGGCACGGACCGGGTGTTCATGGACATCGATTCCATGCCCGCGGGAGTCGATTTTCACGAACATCTGCAGGCAATATTGGCCGACTGCGGAGCGCTGCTGGTGGTGATCGGCAAGTCCTGGCGCTCCCAGCGCAAGGGCCAGCCGGCGCGGATCATGGATCCTGACGACTGGGTCAGGATCGAGGTGGAAACCGCCCTTGAGCGCAGTATCCCGGTCGTCCCGCTGCTGATCGACGGAGCCTCGCTGCCAGGCCGCGACCAGCTTCCCGAACCTCTTTGGCCCCTGCTTCGCCGCAACGCCCTGCCGGTCGACAGCGGCCGTGACTTCCACGCGCAGATGTCGCGGCTGGTTCGGGACCTGCGGCTGCAGATCGACCCAGTAGCGGCAAAGGAGCCTTCGGTCCCGACCACGGCGGCTCCGCAAGTTGCCGCGGCGAAGCGCCAGCTAGTCAATTGGGGCGCAATAGGCAGATGGATCCTGCTCATGGTCCTGATCCTGACCCTCGGCCTGGTCGCGATCGTCGGCGCCACTCGCAAGGACCGCGAGGAGCCGGAGCGGAAGATCAAGGTCGACCCGCCAGATTCCCCAGCGATCCCCGCGCCAACTCAATAGTTAGGCGATAGCTTAACTATATTGACAAGCTGATCATCGAGCGGATAGTTAAGCCCATGCTTAACGAATCGCGTCTCGATCATGCTTTCGCGGCTCTGGCGGATCCGGCCCGCCGGGCGATGCTGGCCCGCCTCTCCCGGGGGCCGGCGTCGGTCAGCGAGCTTGCTCTTCCCTTACCGATGAGCCTGCCTGCCGTGCTCCAGCATCTGAAGGCACTCGAAGAGAGCGGGCTCGTGAGCACGGAGAAGAAGGGACGCGTCCGTACTGCACGGCTGGAAGGCAATGCGATTGCCGAGGCCGAGCAATGGCTGACCGATCGGCGCACCGAATGGGAGGCCCAGGGCGACCGGCTCGAAAATTTTCTCGTACAGCTTCAGGAACAAGGAGAATGACCATGAGCAATGACCTGGTGCTCGAACGCACCCTCAACGCCCCGCGCGACCTGGTGTGGAAGGCATGGACCGATCCCAATCTCTTGAAACAGTGGTTCGCGCCCAAGCCCTATGAAATCAGCGAGGTCGAAATGGACCTCACTCCCGGCGGCGTCTTCCGCATTCGAATGGTGGGACCCGACGGCTTCGACACCGGACACGGCAACCCCGGTTGCGTCCTCGAGGTGGTAGACGGCGAAAAGCTGGTGTGGACCAGCGCTCTTAGCCCGGGCTTCCGCCCCGCCGAACTGGCCACCGAGGGCTGCGAATCCTTTCCGATGACCGCGGTGGTAACGATGGCCGACACGGGCGACGGAAAGACGCTCTACCGAGCCGTTGCGCTCCACAAGAACCAGGCCGACCGCGACATCCATGCCAACATGGGCTTCGAGGAAGGCTGGGGCAAATGCGCCGAGCAGCTCGAAGAGCTGGCCAAAAGCCTGGCGGTGAATGCTTAAAGAAAATGCGCCGGGATCATTCGATCCCGGCGCACCCCATCCCCCGGATTAGAGGGTCTTTGGGCTCCCATCAAAGTACCACTTTGATGGGGTCCCTTTAGTAACCGCGCCAGTAAGCCGTACGCCGCTTGACGTCGATGTCGCGGATCCGGCCATCGTAACGGACTTCGCAATCGAAGCTGAGGTCCGCACCGGCATTGTAGCCGTAGTTGCCATAGCCCTGGCGGCCATAGCCATTATAGCCGTTATATCCCGAACTGGCGACGCCATGGACCTTCAGGCCATAGCTCTTGCGATCGACCTTGGTGATGCCCTGTACCCGGCCGCCGCCATAGCCCTGGTTGTAGCCATAGCCGTTGTAGCCGCCGCGGTAAGGCACGTTGCCGTAGCCGTAATAGCCATTGCCGCCGTTCAGGCGGGCCTCGACCGCGCGAGCGCACTGTTCGACCGCCATGTTCTGGTTGTAGCCATATTGGCTGCCGTACTGGCCGCCATACTGATTGCCGTACTGGCCGCCATACTGGTTGCCGTACTGGCTGTACCCATAGTTGCCATACGGATAGCGGCCGTAACCGGTCACGCTGTTGATGATCGCACCAACAATGCCGCTGCCATTGTTATAGCCGTAACCCGTGCCCGGATAATATTGCGCCGCTGCCGGGGTCGCGAAACCCGCGATAGCCGCAAGACCGGCCGCACCGGTCAGTAATTTCGTCGTCACCGACATGACACTCTCCTACTCAACTCGTACACGGGCCGCACAATTCGCCCGTCTGTAGAACGCCTTTTATGCGGGATAGGCTGCATCGATGCTGAATGCGGCCGATGCCTGCCGTTCAGCTTTCCAGCCTCCTTGGACGATTCCTAATTGTCGAGCTTGCGGATGGTGCCTTCGGATTGGCCGACGGTGATGCCCATCTTGCGGATCGTGATCTTGCTGCTAGCGGTCTTGCCGCCCGGCAATGGAGTGACCCACTGCTCGACCGAGACATTACCTTTCATCTTGAATCGGAAGCGGTATTTCCCCCCGATCTCGTCAATTGATACCGGTCCCCTGGCCTCGGACATGGTGCCCGTGAATCGGCCCGGCCGGACCTCGCGGATGTGCCAGCGTCGATCGTGAGGCGGCTTGCCTTCATCCTCGACCCGCTGAACCAGATGCAGCGATCCGTCCGACTTGATTTCACCCCGCCCGATGCTGCGGGACTTGTACGGCCGCTTCATCATCAACTTGATTGTCGAAATGCTTTCAGTCCGACCCTCGAAGAAGCGCAGCGCGTCGATTTTCTGCTGGGCCGCTCCCAAGTTCGGGCTCACAGCCAGGAAGGCTATCAACGCCAGCGGCAGGGCCATGAAATTGGCAAGCTTCATAGGCGGCTCGGAATCCCGGTTTGTGGCGGACACTAACGCCCGCTTGCCCGATACTTTCCAGCCGAAAGTTCAACTTGTCCAGATTCGAGGCAATTCCTCCATTGCAGGAGGGCCCGGACTATTCCTTGCGGCTTGTGGCGTCGCTGACCGACTGGTCGTGCCCGCTCTTGTCCGAAAAGAAAGAGAGGGCAAACAGGCCGCAACCGAGAAGCACCGAGAAAAAGACGCCCAGGATGGTGGCGACCACCAGGTGGAAATATAGCTCGCCCGTCACCGCCAGGTAGATGATCGCGCCGGCCGCCATCAACACGCCGATGCCGGCGATCCATCGCGCCATCCGCCAAAATTCGGCTTCGGCCTTTTTCCGTTCATTTTGCATGGATCGCATATGGGCACTGCACCGCGACAGTTCCAGCGGCCGGTGCGCAGATCTATGCCTCGGTTTCCGCCATTTCCGCGGAGATGTTGCGGATCGCCTGCTCGAACGCTTCCGGCGGCTGCCCTCCCGAAATCAGGTAGCGACCGTTGATGACGATCGCGGGCACCGCATTGATCCCCTTCTCCCGCCAGGCACGTTCGTCCGCCCGCACTTCCTCGGCGTAGCGGCCCGATGCCAGCACGTCCGCCGCAGCCGCCCGGTCGAGACCGGCCTTCTCCGCCGCTTCGGCCAGCACCTCATGGTCGGACGGGTTAAGGCATTGGCTGAAATAAGCCTCAAACAGCGCCAGCTTGAGCTCACGCTGGCATCCTTCAAGGCCCGCCCAGTGCAGCAGCCGGTGCGCGTCGAACGTATTGTAGACCCGGCCCTCTTCCGGCGGCAGTGCGATGGTGAACCCGAGCGCCGCAGCGCGCTCCCTGATCATCGCCCGCCGCTCGTTGAGCTGCTTCGGCGTCGAACCATATTTCTGCGCCGCATAATCGACCAGCCTTTGCCCCTCGGCCGGCATCTGCGGATTAAGCTCGAATGGCTGGAAGCGGATCTCGGCTTTCACATCCCCAATCCGGTCCAGCGCCTGCTCCAGCCCCTTGAGCCCGATGACGCACCAGGGGCAGCTGATGTCGGAGACGAAGTCGATCGCGATGGGCCTGGTCATCGGCTCATCAAATAGGCCTCAACGCGTCGCCGCGCCAGCGGGCAGTCTCAGCGTCCGTGCGCCAGATCTGCGCATTTGGCGCAAAGCTCATCGTCGTCGGGCCGGTCCTTGCGGATTGCAAAGCTCTGCGTGGGATAGCTCACGCACTGCTCGTGAAAGTGCCAAAGCTTGCCCCAGATGCGTTTGGTGACGCCTCTACGATACTCGATCACCTCGCACCCCCATGCCACGACTCCCAATCCGAGTTATTATTCCGGATTGGAAATGAGTCCAGAGCCCGGGAGTATCAGTGCCGCTCGGCAGGCTCGAACAATTCAACGACGTTACCCGACGGGTCTTCGAGCAGGATCTGCGACCCGCCGGGGCCCTTCACAATGTCGTTGCGGAACTGAAGGCCCTTTGAACGAAGCTTTTCGACTTCGCTTGCGAGGTCGGGAACAACCAGCTCGAACCGATTCCAGCCGCCCGGCGCTGGGCGCTCTCCGTCGGGCATCGGGCGTCCGGCGGAGCTTTTCTCACCGCTGAGCAAAAGCCGAAGCGCGCCGCGCCTTACGTCCGCAAAGGCCGGTGCGGCGTTTGAGATTTCCTCGAAACCCAGGTTCTTGGTGTACCAGTCGACCGCTTGCTGGACGTCGTTGACCATATAGCGGACATTGACTTGTTGGTCGGTCATTGCACTCTCGATCGCAATTGAACGTCCCCCAATCCTGAACCCATCCATGGTTGGAGGGGTTCCTCGGCCGGTCCGCCCCATGCAACCGACAAGCAAAAAGGCGCCGGTCGTTGGACCAGCGCCTTGTGATTTCGAACGCCTGGGCGGCGAAAACTTAGGCTTCGGCGTCCTCGTCGACCAGCACCGGACCGGAATCCTGGCCCTTGGCCGAAACGTCGCGATCGACGAATTCGATGATCGCCATCGCTGCTGCGTCGGAGCCGCGGATGCCGGCC
>DASTVY010000117.1:0-11147 GCA_035758865.1 Sphingomicrobium sp.
GCTGAAAGGCAAGGAAACGCTGTTCGTGTCCGACCTTTACGGCGGCTCGCAGCCTGAGCACCGCGTCAAGGTTCGCGTGATCAATGAGCTCGCCTGGCACAATCTGTTCATCCGCACTTTGTTGGTGCGGCCGGAGGTGGAAGACCTGCCGGGCTTCATGCCCGAATATACGATCATCGACCTGCCGAGTTTCCGCGCGGATCCGGAGCGCCACGGCTGCCGCAGCGAGACCGTCATCGCCGTCAACCTTGAGAAGAAGCTGATCCTGATCGGCGGTACCGCTTATGCGGGCGAAATGAAGAAGTCGGTGTTCGGCCTTCTGAATTACCTCCTTCCACCCAAGGGCATCATGCCGATGCATTGCTCCGCCAATATCGGTCCCAAGGGTGACACCGCGATCTTCTTCGGCCTCAGCGGAACCGGAAAGACCACTTTGTCGGCGGACCCGAACCGCACGCTGATCGGAGACGACGAGCATGGCTGGTCGGACACGGCCGTCTTCAACTTCGAAGGCGGCTGCTACGCCAAGATGATCCGCCTGTCGGCCGAGGCCGAACCGGAGATCTTCGCCACCACGAAGCGCTTTGGGACGGTGCTCGAAAATGTGGTGATGGATCCGGTCACCCGCGAACTGGACCTCGACGATGCGACGCTGGCCGAGAACAGCCGCGGCGCCTATCCGATCGATTACATCCCCAATAGTTCCGAAAAGAACATGGGGCCGCTGCCGAAGAATATCGTCATGCTGACCGCCGACGCGTTCGGCGTTCTGCCGCCGATCGCCCGGCTGACCCCGGACCAGGCGATGTACCACTTCCTGTCTGGATACACCGCCAAGGTGGCAGGTACGGAGATCGGCGTGACCGAGCCGGAAGCGACTTTCTCGACCTGCTTCGGCGCACCGTTCATGCCGCGCCATCCTTCGGTCTACGGCAACTTGCTCAAGAAGCGCATCGCCGAAGGCAGCGTCGACTGTTGGCTGGTCAACACCGGATGGACCGGCGGCAAGTACGGCACCGGCAAGCGCATGCCGATCAAGGAGACCCGCGCCCTTCTGAATGCGGCGCTGGACGGTAGCCTGAAGAATGTCGAGTTCCGCAAGGACCCGAACTTCGGCTTCGACGTGCCGGTCGCGGTCCCGGGGGTCGACAATTCGATCCTCGACCCGCGTTCGACCTGGGCCGACAAGGCCGATTACGACCGCACGGCGGCAAAGCTCGTTGACCTGTTCATCGAGAACTTCGCCGAGTTCGAAAGCCACGTGGAGGAGGGCGTGCGACAATCGGGGCCGCAAGTGACGGCCGCCGCCTGATTGCCCGGTCATAGGATCGGGCTCCTTCTTCCGAGAAAGTCCGATCAATGACCGAATTTCCCGTACGCCATTTCCTGTCCGACGGGGCCGTCGCCCATGTGGGCGAGGGCCTGTTGGCCCGTTCCCTGCCGCGCGAGGAGTGGACCCATGAGGCCCACCTCGCCGCGACCACCTGCCTTGTCCTGAAGCATCCAGAGATCGATCTCGATGCCGAGTTGCCGGGGATCATCCGTCGCTTCAACGAGAGCGTCGGCGGCCGAAACACCGACACCGAGGGTTATCACGATACCATCACACGCGCTTACCTGCGCGGTATCCGGCTGTTCCTTGAAGAAGCGGATGCGAGCCGCCCAATCCATGAGCTGGTCAACGAGCTGCTGATGTCGCCGATGGGTCGGCGCGACTGGCCGCTCCGCTTCTGGTCCAAGCAGCGGCTGATGAGCGTCGAGGCTCGGCGGGGATGGGTAGAGCCGGACCTGGCGGCAATGCCGTGACCAGCAGCCCTAACTTCACTATTTGCATGGAGCCAGACGCCACTTTTGTGAAGTTAGTGACGTTGAGGGCGCTCGCTTTCGAAGCCGTGCAGACACTGAGAAAGACCCCATCGACCGTCGCATAATTCGGGGCGTGTAGGACAGAAGATTTCTTACAGATATCAGCCGTTCGGTAGGTTCTTCAGAGCATCTGCCAAGGCCGTTCGGACCGCCTCGACGGTATAGGGATCGTCTGGATCGGCGGGGGAGCCGTCTCGTTCGAAATGGGGTCGCTCATCCATTGACCGGCCCCATTCGACATCGGCTTCCCGGACGATCTCCTTCAGCAGATTGTCGGAGGCAAGGAGCTGCCGGAAATAATTTGCCAAGGCTCTCAGCGGCCGATCAACGCTGTCGAGCAACAGCTCGCTACCCTTGAGCTGGCGATGCAGGACGACCCTCAACGCACCACAGGCATCTACCAGGTTGTTTCCAAGCCAGGTGCCGATTTCGGTTTCAGCCTGCTGGACCGGAGAGACGGGAGACGCGCCCTTCATCGCACCCGGACCGGCCAGCTTCGCCATCAGGTCCTTCGCCGTAACCTTTCGGCCTTGGCGAATCTCCCGCTCAACCTCCGCGTCGGTTTCAGGCGGCTGATTTTCGCGTTCGTCAGTCATCTATTGTCTTTGCCTGGCTTTGCACCCCAGGCGATCGTTCCACAATCGCTTACCTATGCCCGGCGGGTCATTGCGATATATTCGTCGACATTCTTGGCCAGCACGTCGAGCGGGACGTTGCCGCCCTTGACCACCGTATCGTCGAAATCGCGAAGGTCGTAGCGGTTGCCAAGCGCCTTCTGGGCGCGGGTTCGCTGGCGCACAATCTCGGTATGGCCGATCTTGTAACCGCAGGCCTGGCCGACCCAGCTGCAATAGCGGTCGACCTCGCTCGCCACTTCCTCGGGTTTGGAACCGTTGGTCTCGACGAAGTAGCGGACGCCCTGTTCGCGGGTCCAGCGCTTGTGGTGGAGGCCGGTGTCGACCACCAGGCGGATGGCGCGGAACGCCAGGCTCTGCAGATAGCCGAGCCGCCCGACCTCGAAATCGTCATAGACTCCGAGTTCGTCGGCCAGTTGCTCCGCATACAGCGCCCAGCCCTCGGAATAGGCGTTGAAGGCCAGCATGGCGCGGATCAGCGGAAGCTGGTTGGAATATTCGCCCTGCCAGACATGGCCCGGGATCGCTTCGTGGTGGGCAAGGTCGGGCAGGTCATATTTGCGGTGCAGGTCGGTGGTCCGAAGATTGATCCAGAATTTGCCTGGGATCGAGCCGTCGATCGAGCCGGCGCCGCCATAGGCGCCGGGCGCGCCAGGCTCTTCTTCGGGGGGAAGCCGCTTAACCTCCAGATTGCCGCGGACAAGCGTGCGGAAGGCCCGGGGAAGCTGGGCGCGAATGATCTTCAGACGCTCCTGGATGAAAGCCATGATTTCGGCTCGGCCGGGATCGCCTTCGGCAAACTTATACCGCGGATCGTTGGAGAGAGCGGTCATGCGCGCGCCGACCGAGCCCTGGCTGTAGCCCAGCTTCTTCAGGATCGGATCCATCCTGCCGTGAAGTTCGGCGACCTGATCGAGCCCCATCTGGTGGATTTCGTCGGGGGTCATGCGGGTGGTGGTCGAAGCGCGGAGAGCCCATTGATAGAATTCGGGGCCGTGGGGCCGCGCCCACATGCCCGCGTCCATCGTCGCGCGTGCGCGCTGGGCGGTCAGTTCGGCCAGTTGGCGCTCGAGCGCGGGAGCGACCTTCTGCTGCGTGATGGCGCGAGCTCGTTCGGCCCAATTGCCCGGGATGTTCTTGGTGCGACGCTCAAGCGATTCGACGAGGCCGCCGCCTTCATGAGCTCCCTTCACGCTCAACGTCATCTGGCCCACGGCCTTGTCGATCAGGAAGGCCGGAGCAATCAGGCCCTTACCGGCCGCGTCCTTCAAGCGGGCGAGCTCACCTTCGAGCTGGACTGGATAGCTTTCGAGGCGATCGAGATAAGCCTCCGCATCCTGGGCATTTTCCACGCGATGATCGGTGTCGAGGAAACGCGGCACGTCGAGATAGGCGCCGACGTTCTGGATCACGACATAGGGCGTATTGCGCCAGCCGCCGACGGCCACGTCGCCGTAGGGCATGGCGAAGCCGTCAAGGGCCACGCGGTAGGCGGACTTGACGACTTCAACGCTGGTGCGCGTCGAATGGCTGAGCGCCGACGTGTCGACTGCTTCGGCGCGGGCAAGGTCGGCGCGCAGGGTCGCAGCGATCTTGTCCTGTCCAGCACGGCTGCGGTCCGACAGCCGGGCCCGGTAGGAAGCCTTGGGGCCGACATCGAGACCAAGGCTCGTTGCGCTTTCCGGCGAAAGGGCGAGCAGGTTTTCACCGATCGAGTCGATCAGGACGACGGCGCCTGCCTCCCCCGACGGAACCGGCGCTTGGACCAAGGCACGTGCCGTCCCGGGAAGCGCAATGGTGGCGACGCCGGCGGAAAGCGCACCAATTGCCTGGCGGCGCGAAAAACTCAGGTCGTTCAAGGCAATAACTCCACTCGGATCATGCAGGGGGAAGGGTTCTTACCGGTTCGACCATCAGGCAATTGCCCTCGACGCCGGTCACGGTCAGGCGATCGCCCGTCGCCGCCGGTCCGCCGCGGGCATTCCATTCGCCGTCACCGACACGCACTCGTCCGCCATGGTCGTCGACATCAGTAACGGCGGTCACTGTCCGCCCGATTAACCGCTTGGCCGGCTCGTTGATGGCGTGTCGTTGATCGCCCTCGTGCGGCTCGGCGTACCAGCGCTTGCCGATCATCACCGCCAGCGCGGTGTAAAGCACGAACAGCACCAGCTGGGGCGCGAGGCCGAGATCGAACAACAGGGTGAACATGCCGGTGGCGATCGCCGCGGCGCCGAGAAACACCAGGAAGAATCCGGGCGCGACCACCTCGGCGAACAACAGGATCAGGCCGCCGATTGCCCACAACCAACCGGGTTCGAGGTTGTCGAACATCTATTGGCCCGCTTTCGGAAGGCCAGTCCGCACCGTCGGGGCAGCGATCGCTTCCTTGCCGAGCACTTCCTTGGCAAGCTCGCCGATCCCGCCAAGCGTCCCCATCAGCTGGGTTGCCTCGACCGGGAACAGGATGGTCTTGGCATTCGGCGAGGTGGCGAACTTGCCGATCGCCTCGACATATTGCTGGGCGATGAAATAGTTGATCGCCTGCGCGCTTCCGCCTTCGATTGCGTCGCTGACCGACTTGGTCGCGGTGGCCTCGGCCTGTGCAGCACGCTCACGGGCCTCGGCTTCGCGGAATGCGGCTTCCTTTAGCCCCTCTGCCTGAAGAATCTTGGCCTGCTTCTCACCCTCGGCCCGAAGGATCTCGGACGCCCGCATGCCCTCGCTCTCGAGTATGGCGGCTCGCTTTTCGCGTTCGGCCTTCATCTGCCGGGTCATCGCGTCGACGATATCGCGCGGCGGCCGGATATCCTTGAGCTCGACGCGAGTGATCTTGACGCCCCAGGACTCGGTCGCCTGGTCGACCACGGCCAGCAGCCGGGCATTGATCTCGTCGCGCTTCGATAAAGTCTCGTCGAGGTCCATCGAACCCATGACGGTGCGGAGGTTGGTGGTCGAAAGGGCCATGATCGCCAGATACAGGTCGCTGACCTCATAGGCTGCCTTGGCGGCGTCCAAGACCTGGAAGAAGACGACACCGTCGACCGCGACCATGGCATTGTCCTTGGTGATGATTTCCTGGCCCGGGATATCGAGCACCTGCTCCATCATGTTGATCTTGTGACCGACGCGGTAGATGAACGGCGTCACCAGGTTGAAGCCGGGCTCCGCGACGCGAACGAAGCGGCCGAACCGCTCGATCGTGTAGCGATAGCCCTGGCGCACGATCTTGACGCTCATCATCACGAGCAACAGTGCAAAGACAGATAGGCCAACGAGAAATTCGAGCATGTCAGACCCCTATAGCTTCAACCATGATGCAAAGCCGCCGCGCTTGTGGGAAGGAAAATCGGCATGAGCCTCAACCTGTTCGACAAACGCGCGGTGCTGTTCCTGCCTGCAAGCAATCCCCGCGCTATCGCAAAAGCCCGGGAAAGCGACGCGGACCTCGTCATCCTCGATCTGGAAGATGCGGTGAAACCGGAGGAAAAGGATTCGGCGCGCGAGGCGGCAATGGCCGCTGTCGCGGAGGAATGGCCAATGCCTGTTGCCATCCGCATCAATGGGCTCGGCACTCAATGGCACGGCGCGGACCTGGTGGCGGTCACGCATGCGCCTGTCGACCTGGTGGTCATGCCCCGGGTGGAGGATAAGGAGGCGCTGACCTTCGTCCGCAAGCAATCGGGCGCACCTGTCGCGGCGATGATCGAGACGGCAAAAGGTGTTTTGGCGGCCCACTTGGTTACGCATGATGCAGCAGCGCTGATTGCCGGCACCAACGATCTTGCCGCTAGCCTCCGCCTGCCACCGGGTGCGGGGCGGGAGCCTCTTCAGATGGCTCTGCAATCGATCGTCCTTGCGGCGCGGGCCGCAGGAATCGCGGTGTTCGACGGGGTCTACAACCAGCTGGATGATTTGGACGGTTTCGCAGCGGAGGCTGCTGAGGGGCGGAGGCTCGGTTTTGACGGCAAGTCGCTGATCCATCCCAGCCAGATTGGCCCCTGCCTCGCCGCCTTTGCGCCTTCCGAAGTCGAAATATCGAGGGCGGAGCGGCTGGTCGCTGCGGCGAGCGGCGGCGCCGAGCGATTCGAAGGCGAGATGATCGAGCGGATGCATGTGGAGGCGGCGCAGCGGATGCTGGCCCGGACCGGGCGCGGCTGACGGGGTTGGCGAATCGCGGTTCGTCTGCCAAAGGCGCGCATGGCCCACCTTCTCCATGACGAAATTCCCCTTGGACTGACGTTCGACGACGTCCTGTTGCAGCCGCTTGAATCGGGCGTGCTGCCGTCGGGCGCGGACACGCGCACCTTCCTGACCCGCGAAATCCCCCTCAACATCCCGATCCTGTCGTCAGCGATGGACACCGTAACCGAAGCGGACATGGCGATCGCCATGGCCCATCTGGGGGGGATCGGGGTCCTCCATCGCAATCTGGAAATCGAAGACCAGGTTGCGGCCGTCAGGGCGGTGAAGCGGTTCGAGAGCGGCATGGTGGTCAATCCGATCACCATGACCCCCGAACAGACGCTGGCCGATGCGCTGGAGCTGATGAAGGCCAACCGGATCAGCGGTATTCCGATCGTTGAGAAATCGGGGAAGCTGGCCGGAATCCTGACCAACCGCGACGTCCGTTTCGCAGAGAATGCGCATCAACCCGTCAGCGAGCTGATGACCAGGGAAAATCTGGCGACCGTCGGCCTCGGTACCAGTCAGGACGTTGCGCGCCGGATCCTTCACCAACGCCGCATCGAGAAATTGCTGGTGGTCGATGACCAGAACCATTGCGTCGGTCTCATTACCGTCAAGGACATCGAAAAGGCCGTCGCATCGCCCCTGGCGACCAAGGACGCGCAGGGACGTCTTCGGGTTGCGGCAGCAACCACGGTCGGGGACAAGGGCTTTGCGCGGTCCGAAGAGCTGATCGATGCAGGCGTTGACTGCATCGTGATCGACACCGCTCACGGCCACAACCAGGAAGTCGGCAAGGCGGTCGAGCGGGTCAAGGGCTTGTCCAACAGCGTCCAGGTCGTCGCCGGGAACGTGGCAACTGCGGAGGCGGCAAAGGCCCTGGCAGATGCCGGCGCGGATGCAATCAAGGTCGGAATCGGGCCCGGATCGATCTGCACCACGCGCATTGTCGCCGGCGTCGGCGTTCCGCAGTTGTCGGCGATCATGGCGGCTGCCAAGGCCGCGAGCGAACAGAATGTGCCGGTCATCGCCGACGGCGGAATCCGGACCTCGGGCGACATCGCCAAGGCTCTCGCGGCAGGCGCGTCGACCGTCATGGTCGGTTCATTGCTGGCCGGAACCGAGGAAGCGCCGGGCGAAACCTTCCTGTACCAGGGCCGCGCCTACAAAGCCTATCGCGGCATGGGCTCGGTCGGCGCGATGGCCCGTGGTTCTGCCGACCGCTATTTCCAGCAGGACATCAAGGACCAGCTCAAGCTGGTTCCCGAAGGGATCGAAGGCCAGGTGCCCTACAAGGGCCCGGTGCGCGACGTGATCCACCAGCTCGTCGGCGGCGTGAAAGCGGCCATGGGCTATACCGGGTCAACGACGATCGCCGAGCTTCAGAAGCGGGCGCGGTTCGTCCGCATCACCAACGCCGGCCTTAGCGAAAGCCATGTGCACGATGTCGCAATCACCCGTGAGGCGCCCAACTATCCAACGCGGTAGGCCATGACTCCCTCGGCGCGGGCCCAGGCGGCGATCGAGATCCTCGATGAGGTGATTGCTTCCGCCCGCCAGGACGGGCCGCCAGCCGATGTTATCGTCACCCGTTATTTCAAGACGCGGCGCTATGCGGGCTCGAAAGACCGCCGCTCAGTCCGCGAACTTGTTTTCCGAGCGATCCGCCGCAGCGGCGAAGTGCCGCCAAGCGGCCGCTCGGCAATGCTCGGATTGGCCGATGACGATCTAGAGACAGCCGCCCTGTTCGACGGCTCGCCGCATGGGCCGGCCGTTCGCTCCTCCGGTGAAGAGGGAACGAGCGCCTCGCTGGTGCCGAGTTGGCTTCAACCCGGCCTATCGCCGCATGTGGCCCAAGGGGAATGGCCAGCCTTGCTGGAGCGTGCGCCGATCGACCTTCGGGTCAATGTCGCGCGCGCCAGCCGTGATGAAATAGTCAACCAGTTCGAGGCCGCGGAACCGACCAGGATCAGCCCTTGGGGGCTGCGTCTTCGGTCCGACACGCGCGTCGACGACCATCCCGCCTTCCTGCAGGGTCTGGTCGAAGTCCAGGACGAGGGAAGCCAGCTGATCGCGCTAGCCTGTGATCCACAAGCGGCTGGCAATGTCCTGGACCTTTGCGCCGGAGCGGGAGGAAAGGCACTGGCGCTGGCTGCTGCGGCGCCCCACGCGCACATCATCGCCACGGACACGAACCGGGCCCGGCTCGCGCAGCTACCGCCTCGATCGGAACGCGCCGGCGCATCCATCGAGACGCGGCTGCTGGATGGCGGCCGGGAGGCAGAGCAGCTGGCCAACCTTGCGGGCCAATGCGACGTCGTCCTCGTCGACGCACCGTGCAGTGGGTCCGGCACATGGCGCCGAAACCCCGAAGGGCGATGGCGGCTGACACAGGACCGGCTCGACAGGCTGGTGAAATTGCAGGAGCGACTGCTCGACATCGCCGAACCTCTGGTCAAGCCAGGTGGAGCGCTTGTCTACGCCACTTGCTCGATCATCCGAGCCGAAGGTGCCGACCAGGCGAGGAACTTCTTAGGGCGCCATTCATCTTGGATGGTGCAGGATGTGCCGTTCGATGGTGGTCGTGCGGACGGGCCAGGCCGGCTCCTGACACCGGCGCATGATTCCACCGACGGCTTTTTCGTCGCGCGATTCGCCAAGCCATGCTAGGCGTGCGCGATTGGTTGGAGATTTTAATGCGCCTGTCACCGCTTGTTCTTTGCCTCGGCCTTGCTGCCTCGACCCTGTCGGTCGCAGTCGTCGGACAGCGTCCGGACGATCAGATCGCGCCCAAGTCGACGGAGCTTTTGAAGCAAGGCGAGACGCTTCTTTCGCAAGGCAAATTCATCGAAGCCGATGACGCGCTGGAAACGGCGTTGATCGTCGATCCCAAGAATCGGGCGGCGTTCGTGGTCATGGCCAAGGTGGCGATCAAGCAGAAGCTCTACGGCCAGGCCATTCGCCTCAGCAACAAGGCGTTGACCCTGGAACCGACCGATCGCGATGCGCTTGCCGTCCAGGGCGAAGCGATGGTCGAGCTGGGCGCACTTCCGCGCGCCAAGGAAAATCTGGCAAAGCTTCAGAAGCTGTGCGGCAATAGCGGTTGCCCGCAGGTGGCGACGCTGTCGACGGCAATCGCCCGCGGCCCGGCACTGGCGGCAGCCAAGACACCAGACGTTCCAAAGAAGAATTAGGACAGGGCGCGCGCCAGCGCGACATATTCGTCGACGCTGACCGTTTCGGCCCGGCGTTCGATATCGATTCCTAATTGAGAAAGGGCGTCCAGAGCGCCCGGCACCGCTTTCAAGCTTGAACGGAGCATCTTGCGGCGCTGCCCAAAGGCCGCCGCCGTGATGCGCTCCAGAACCTCGGCACGCACGCCGTCCGGCTCGTCGGCCGAGACGATATGGACGACAGCCGACGCCACCTTTGGAGGTGGGACGAAAGCTGAGCGATGGACCGCCATGGCGATTCGCGGGGTCGCGCGCCACTGCGCCGCGACCGACAGGCGCCCATAATGCTCGCTGCCGGGCTTGGCGACGATCCGCTCAGCCACCTCTCGCTGGAACATCAGGGTCAGCGACGACCACCAGGGTCGCCATGGCCCACCCAACCAGCGCAGCAGGAGTGCCGTTCCGACATTGTAAGGCAGGTTGGCGACGATATGGGCTCCATCGCCAGCTTCGGCTCGCTCGTCGATTTTCAGGGCGTCGCCGGAAATGACCCGGAGCCGTCCGGGAAAATCCGCGTCGAGCTCGGCTAAAGCCGGCAAGCAGCGCCTGTCGCGCTCGACCGCAATGACGGTTGCTCCAGCATCCAGCAGCGCGCGCGTCAGCCCGCCGGGACCAGGGCCCACTTCATAGACAGTTGCGCCTTCCAGCGGGCCCGGGATAGCGGCGATCCGCGCCAGCAGTTGGCGGTCGAGGATGAAATTCTGTCCAAGCGCCTTGGCCGCCTGCAGGCCGTGGCGAGCAATGACGTCGCGAAGCGGTTCAGGCATCAGGCTGAAAGCGATGCGCGGTGGACCGTAGACTCGGCTGCCAGGCGGATCGCCGCAGCCATCGCCCGCGGGTCGGCCAAATCCTGTCCGGCAATGTCGAACGCGGTGCCATGATCGGGCGCGGTGCGGACGATCGGCAGGCCGAGCGTCACGTTGACACCGTCTTCGAAGTGCAACGCCTTCAAGGGAACCAGCGCCTGATCGTGATACATGCACAAGGCGGCGTCGTATCCGGCGCGCGCCGAGGCGTGGAACAGGGTGTCCGCCGGATGTGGCCCGGTGACGCGCCAGCCCTCGTCGGCGAGCGCCGCGATCGCCGGCTGAATCATCTCGATCTCCTCGCGGCCGAGCGCGCCGCCTTCGCCCGAATGCGGGTTGAGACCGGCGATCGCGAGGCGCGGCTCGGCAATCGCGAAATTGCGCTGAAGCCCGCGCAGCACGGCCCGGGCGCGCGCCTC
>DASTVY010000291.1:0-8781 GCA_035758865.1 Sphingomicrobium sp.
ACGTTCACCCGCTCATTGTTTCCGATCTTGGACAGGCCGTATCGTTCGCCCTCGCCAAGGATCTCAATTAACTCGTCGCGCCAGCTTTCCTCGCCCAGGCGAAGGTTGATGAAGCCGGGGCCGGCAATATCGACGCTGGTCACACCGGGAATGGCTTCAAGCTTGGGCTTGATCAGCTCCGCCAATGCGCGCGGATTTATGCCCGCTCCCTTCGCCAGGACCATGGCGGCGTTGGTTGCAAGGTCGCCATGCGCCGGATCGCGCGGCGGTTCGACCGCGAGCGCCTTCCGATTGAGGTCGGCAGGAAGCTGGCCCTCGGCAACCAGTTCGTCGAGGATGCCGTCAACCAGGGCGGAATAGCGGGCGTAAAGGGACAATTTGCTTCACCGAATGAATGGAATTCGGCGCGGCTCTAGCGGGTCGTGCCCGCTTCGCCAAATTTCGTTTCGTAAGGCTTAGTTTCCGCCGCCAGACGTTGGCGGAGCATAGATTATCCGCCATTCGGTCTTCTCTCCCGATTTGACGGGAACCATCTGCGCTTGCACTCCGGTCGACCGCCGCTTCGGTGCGCCAAATGCGATGTGGCTGTGATCGCCTTCGTCGAGAGACTCTGCAAGTGAATAGCCGGCGTTGCGATAGGCCGCCGCTATCTGCCAGTGGCTAACGCCCGGCCGGCGGGCGATATCGATGGCACGATTGCTTAGATGATAGCTGTTGGCGACGCCGCCGACGCGGCGATTGTGCGCCGGGCTTCGATAGGTGCTGGTCACCTTGCCCCAGTGGGAGCCAATTTGCTTGACGTCGCCCATGTCGACGGAACGGCCGGTCGAAGGCGCGTCCATCGCCCAGGTTCCGGCAGGCAGCGGCTCGTCAGAGCTCGCACGCGGCACCGGCTTCCCGACCTCGCGGACTCCCCAATCGGTTTCAGCCGCAGCTGCGGCTGAGCCAAATGAGAGCAAAATCAATGCGATCCCCGCTCGCATCATCGCAACAACCCCCTTCGCTCGCGGGCCTTATAACCCGAAATTAACGTAGCTGTGGAGTCGGATAAGCCGGAACGCCCTTCCCGAGCGTTCGTTTGATGGCGGTCCCAAATGGAGAGGAAGCATGTCGAAAGCAATTTTGGCCACGACGCTATGCGCCGCGGCGCTCGGTCTGGTCGCCTGCGGCGACTATGACAAAGAAGAATATAATGAGGCTAACGCCACTTATAACGCCGACGAAAGCTATGCCGACAATGCCGCCGATTATAATATGGGCGACACGAACAATATGAGCGATATGAACGCCGTGGATAATGCCGCGGACAACGCGGTCGCCAACGAAACGACGAACGAGACCAATTCATATTAAGCGCGCCGACGCGCGGTGAATGACGCTTTCTCGCCGTGAGAGGCGCTGCCGGCGGCCGGTCAATTCGACCAAGATCGCGTCTGCGTCGACAAATGGTCTCTGAATTGCAACTGATCGGGCTTAACCGAGGTTGCATGCAGACAGCCCTGACCCCCGCCTCCCGCTCGGCCGCGCTTCGCATGCCCGCCGACGAATTTGAGTTGCGGCCACAAGGCTGAAGCCACTCCTGAGCGCTAGAATTTTTCGGGCAGGCTGACCGGTCCGATCAATTCCTCGTGCCTGGCAATCGCAAAACGGTCGGTCATGCCCGCGATATAGTCGCCGATGCTGCGCAGCCGGGCCGTTTCACCTTCCCCACGCGCCCAGCCCGTCGGCAAGGCACCGGCGTTGTCGATATAATATTGGGCGAGATCGCTCACGATCCGCTGAGCTTCGATGCGGATGGGCCGGAGCGCCGCGCTGTCGTAAAGATGTTTGTACAGATGCCGCTTGAGACCGCGCTCGGCCTCCTGCATCTCGTCGGAAAATCCCACCAGCTGGCATCCGGCCGCGCGAACCTCGTCGGCTGTTTTCACGCCGGAATCGCGGATCCGGCGCTGCGTTTCGGCAAGCACGTCGCCGACCATCGCGCCGATCCCGTCGCGGATCAGCGCCTTTTGCTTGCGAGCGCTATCCAGACCCGGATGCCGGGCTTCGATTTCGTCCCAATATGTGCGGATCGGCGGTAGTTCCAGGAGCTCGTCGAGCTGCAGGACCCCAGACCGGAGCCCATCGTCAATGTCATGATTGTCATAGGCGATGTCGTCGGCGATGGCCGCCACCTGGGCTTCGAGGCTGGGCCAGCTGTCGAGCTCCAGGTCGAATCCGTCATTGGCTTCGCCCAATGCCCAGTTTGGCGCCGCAACCGGGCCATTGTGCTTGGCCAGGCCCTCCAGCGTCTCCCAGCTCAGATTGAGGCCGTCGAACCCCGGATAGGGATTTTCAAGGCAGGTGACGAGCCGAAGCGTGTGGCCGTTGTGGTCGAACCCGCCGGCATCCGCCAGGCTCCGCTGCAACGCTTCTTCGCCGCCGTGACCGAAAGGTGGATGGCCAAGGTCATGGCCCAGGCAGAGAGCCTCGGTCAGGTCTTCGTTGAGGCCGAGCGCCCGCGCCATGGTGCGCCCGATCTGCGCCACCTCCAGCGAATGGGTCAGTCGAACCCGGAAGTGATCGCCATCGGGGGCAACGAATACCTGTGTCTTGTGCCGAAGGCGCCGGAAGGCGACCGAATGGATGATCCTGTCCCGATCGCGCTGAAACAGGTCACGCGGCCCGCGCGGGCCGCGATCGTCCTCCTTGAAGGCCCTGCCGCGCGATGTGGAAGGCTGCGCGGCAAGGGCCTGTGGAAGCGTCATCTTGAGGAGAGTTTCTCGATCTTGATCTGCGACGGGGTGCGGGTCCAGCTAAAGCCGTCGACGCCCTCGTTGGCAAGCTTGTTCACAAAAGCCTGGCTTTCCGACTTGGTGTCGAACGGTCCGACGATCAGCCGAAAATAATCCTTGCCTGCGGTCACATAGCCGGGCCGCGACTTGAGCAGCGTCCCGGCTTTGTCGGACAATTTCCTATATTCATTCGTCATCCGGCCCTGGTTGGATCCGCCGGCCAGCTGCACCCAATAAGTTCCTTTGACGCCTAGCTTGGCTGCTTCTTCGCGCGCCTTTTTCTCGGCGGCAAGTTTCGCATCGCGGGCCTTTTTCTCGGCTGCCTTTTTGTCGGCTGCCTTCTTGTCCGCGGCCTTCTTTGCTGCTGCCGCCTTGGCCACTGCAGCGTCATCGTCGGCGTCCGCCGTCTCGACCTTGGGCGTTGGAGCGGGCGGCGGGGCCTCCTCGATCGCGGCGAGCAGCTTGTCGATGCTGCTGAGATTGCTCTCGCCCATCGATTCCTCGACCTTTTCCAGAGAGGATTCAGCGTCCGCCAGGGAGGTGGCCGGCGGTTCTGCCTCGGCTTCCGGTTCCGATTGCGCCAGATTTTCCGCCGTCGGAGCGGCGCTCGACGCCGACGGCAGGCTAAAAGATGGTGATGCCGGGGATCGCTGAGACGGGAGCGAGAAACTCGGCTGCGGCGGCGGCTGTATGGCCTCCCGCGTTGCCATTCGAACAGGTGGCGTAGTTTGGATAGCCGGTGCCGGAGGGCGGACCGGTGGTCCGGCCGAGGCCGATCGTCCTTGCGGCGGCGGTACGGAGGCTGGATTCGGCGCGCTTTGGGCTTGTGAAATCCTGACCGCGGCATTGTCCGGGAACATGCCGAGGTGGACCGCGGCGGCTTTCTCCTGGACGCTGAGCTGCGGCAAATAGGAAATGAAAGGCGCGAAGCGAGCCGATCCGCCCGGCATGACCGCTTCGATTGCCTGCGCCGCACCAGCCTGGTCGCCGACCAGCGCCAGCACGAATGCCCGGGTGCGTTGCGCGGCCGGATCGTGCCGGTTCAACAGCGGCTGGATGGCGGCCAATGCCCCGTTGCGGTCCCGGCCGATCGCCAGGCTCAAGGCCAGCCGCCGGCGCCCTTCGTCGCTGTTCAGCGATGCGATTGCCAGGCGGTAGTCGGTCTGCGCGGCGGCAAGGTCGCCATTGAGGTCGCGGGCCATACCGCGATCCAGCGCAATGGTCAGCGCCGGGGCTCCGAGCCTGATAGCCTGGTCGAAATAATAGATCGCACCATCCGCATCGCCCATGTGAGCCATGGCCGCGCCGAGTCCGGCCTTGGCCGCCGGGGCGTTGGGATACGCCTCCTCGGCCCGGCCGAAGAAGCCCGCAGCCGTCTGCACATCGCCAAGCTCCAGGGCCGCCCTGCCCGCGCCGATCAGGGAGTTGAAGTCGCGCGGATTGCTGGCGAGCACTCGGATGTGCCGCGACAATGCCGTCGTTGGAGTCTCCGGCGCCGCCGAAACCACCGTGGCCGGCGCCGCCGTCGCGATCATCGACGCAGCCAACACCGCAGCAATGCGCACGCGCATCGATCCCAAGTTAAGCATGGTCCTCCCCATGCCCAATGGAAGCTTGCTCAAAGCTTGCTGAAAAGTCCGTCGCGACAAGACGTTGCGGCCCGGCGACAAACCGGGCCGAACGTAACCGGGTTTATTGATTGTTCTGACGATTGAGGAAGCGCGGGATATCGAGCGGCTCACGGCGGAAGCCCGGTACTTGCTCTTCCTCGACTTTGGCCTGGGCAGCGCCGCGCGCGATGTTCGACATGCGCTCGAACAGGGTCCCGGCGGCCACGGCCGGCTTGGCCTCCTCGACCGGTTCGATCTCCGCCTCTTCCTCGTCGGCAGGAGGCGCGATCGGCGTGCCCATCACCGGATCGGCGAGGATGTCCTCGTTGCCCAGCAATAGTTCGTCGGTCGCCTCATCCTCCTCGGTGAGGTCGAGCGGTTCTTCGTCCGCGATTGGCTCCGGCGTCGCAATTGCGGCCGGGGCCTGCACGGGCATCGCAGCGGGGCGGCCGGCGGTCGGGAAGGTGAAGACCTTGCCCTGCGTCGGCTGGATCGCGGCTTCCGCCTCAATTCCGGTTGCAACCACCGACACGCGGATCTTGCCGCCCAGGTCGTTATTGAAAGCCGATCCCCAGATGATGTTCGCATCGGGATCGACCAGCTCCTTGATGTGGCTGGCCGCTTCGTCGACTTCCATCAGGCGCATGTCCTCGCCGCCGGTAATGGAGATGATGACGCCCTTGGCGCCCTTCATGCTGACTCCGTCGAGCAGCGGGTTGGAGATGGCCTTTTCGGCCGCCTCGATGGCGCGGTTGTCGCCGGAAGCTTCGCCGGTGCCCATCATCGCCTTGCCCATCTCGCCCATGACCGAACGGACGTCGGCGAAATCGAGGTTGATGAGGCCAGGCATGACCATCAGGTCGGTGATCCCGCGGACACCCTGTTGAAGCACCTCGTCAGCCATCTCGAACGCCTCCTTGAAGGTCGTCTCGGAAGTGGCGAGGCGGAACAAATTCTGGTTGGGAATGACGATCAGCGTGTCGACATGCTTCTGCAGCTCGTCGATGCCGCTGTCGGCAGAGCGCATCCGGCGCGTTCCTTCGAACGCGAACGGCTTGGTGACGACGCCGACGGTCAGGATGCCCCGGTCGCGCGCGGACTTGGCGATGACCGGAGCTGCGCCGGTGCCAGTGCCGCCGCCCATTCCGGCGGCGATGAAGCACATATGCGCGCCTTCCAGCGCCTTCTCGATTTCCTCGATCGTTTCTTCCGCCGCGGCGCGGCCGATCTCGGGCCGCGATCCGGCACCCAGGCCCTGGGTGATCTTGAGGCCTAGCTGGATTCGGCGGTCGGCCTCCGATGCGTTGAGCGCCTGCGCGTCGGTGTTGGCGACCAGGAACTCCACGCCCTGTACGTCGGAACGGATCATGTTGGCGATTGCGTTGCCGCCCGCGCCGCCGACACCAATGACACTGATCCTCGGACGAAGTTCGTCGACTTCCGGCCGGATGAAATCAATGCTCATGAACCAAACCCCTCCCCCAGCGCGCTAGCGCGTTGAACCGTCAACGAGAATCCATGAATCATTGCGAGTCTCGCGACAAGCCGAAAAGTTAACGACAAACGAAAAAAAGCGTGGATTGTGCCCCTGCAGACTCACCATGATTCAATATGGGACAGGCAAGAAAAACCCGGCTCATCGTTAACGTTAATATTATTCGAAAATTTGCTGTGCGATCCGCGGCACTCCGAATGCCCACCAAATACCGCCAACTGCGGCTACTCCCGCCGCCAGATAGAAGGCGGAGTCATAGCCGCTGCTGTCGATTAATATGCCGGCGATAATGGGCTGCAAGATGCCGGAAAGATTGCCGAGCGCATTCTGGAACCCGATCCAGCTGCCCGCGGCCCGCGGCCCGGCGAACATTTGGGCGATCGAATAGAGATTGCACGACAAAGAGGCGCTTGCGGCCCCGGCAATGCACAGCAACAGGCCAACCGTCACCATGCTCTGGCTGAGTGCAATGCCGAGAATGGCAGCGCCTAGCGTCAGCTGGGCAGCGACCATCATGGCTCGCCGTATGGCGGCTTCGGATCGGCCGGAGCGCGTCCAGCGATCGGAGATATGGCCCAGCGCCAGTGCGGCCACCGCCTGAGTCGCGTAGCCAAGCGTGGCCAGCAAGGTCATTTCCTGGATCGAAAGGCCGCGCTGCTGAACCAGGTAAAGCGGCAGCCAGGCGAGCAGGAAGTAGAATCCGTAATTGCTGAAGGCGTGGCCGATCCCCATCGCCCATAGCGACCACCGGCCGACCAGCCGACCCACCGGCACCATTGGCTCCCGCCGTTCCGCATGCCCCGGAGGAAGCGCACCGACAACACGCTGCCATGGCACCAGCCAGATCAACGTCACCAATCCGAACACAATGAACATTGCGCGCCAGCCCAGTGAGGCGACGATCATGCCCCCCGCCAAGGTGCCGAGCGCCGGCCCAAGGGCCAGTCCGCTCGCGATCGCGGCGTTGGCCATGCCTCGCTGTTCGGCTGGCACGTGTCGCGCAATGATCTTTGAACTTCCCGGGAAGATGATGCTTTCACCAATGCCCAGCATCACGCGGAGCACCAACAGGGACAGGAACCCGCCGACGAAGCCCATCAGAAACGTGCTCGCTGCCCAGACGATGGTCCCAAGCGCAATCAGCCGGTAAACCGAGAAACGATCGCACAGCCAGCCGACTACCAGTTGCACCGGCGCATAAATCCAGAAAAAGGCGGAGACGGCGGTTCCGAACTCCGTTGCGCTGAGACCCAGCTGGCCTTTCATCACCGGGCCCGCCACCGCAATCGCCCCGCGATCGACGTAGTTCAGGAACACCGATGCGCCGAGCAGCAGCACCAGCCAGCGCGTCGACTGCTTCGTGATCGCGATCGATGCCATCAGAGCCCCCCGACAATTTCGTCACCCTGAACTTGTTTCAGGGTCGATCATGAAGACGTTCACCGCCCATCACCATAATGGATGCTGAAACAAGTTCAGCATGACGGCAATGCTGGACTGGATTCAACATGACGAATTGCAGAGCGGCCTGATAGCCCTATTCCCGCCCGAACTTCTGCGCCCTATCCGGCCACTGCCCGCCTAGGAATCTGTCGATGTCACCGATCGCGGAGGGATCATCGGCCCAAAGCTCGTGGGCCGCATTCGGGACCGTAATCAGTCGTCCGTTGGGGAAGGTCGTGGCCCACTCCAAACCCGAGCCGTAAGGAGCGTTGCGATCCAGAGTGCCATGCAGCGTCAGCACCGGCTGGCTGAGCTTGGTGAACGGCTCCCTTGGAAAATCCCGCTTCTGAAGGTCGGCGAAATGCGATGACAGATGACGCTCGGAATTGGCGACCGATTCATTCTCATAGACACATGTGTCCGCCACCTTTGCGGCATTGGCCGGATTGACCACAATCATGTTGCGCAGGAACCGAGCATAAGCCTGACACCTGACTGCCGGATCGGCCGAGCCTGGTTCCTTGACCTTTTGCCACTCCTGCCAGGCCGCTCCCGCGTCGCTGCTCAACGTATCGTTCCCGGCTTGCTGGTCCGCCGGATAAGGGGTGCCCCACTTACGCGGCACGGGACCGATCTGCACCAGCCGCTCGACCCGGTCCGGGTGCGCGGTCGTGTAGAGAGCAACCATCAGCCCGAGATAGGAAAAGCCAACCAGCGAGAGCTTCTCAGCCCGGAAATGCTGTCGAAGCATTTCGAGGTCGCTGACATCGCCAAGGATGTTGATTTGTGCCGCATCTTCGACCCGCTTGGAGAGGCCGCGATTGCGCATGTCGTAGAGGATCAGGGATCGATCAGGGCGCTCTAACGACGCGAATTCCGGCATGAGGAACCGGCCCGGGACAAAGACGAAGTTCGGCCCGGTCCCATAGCGCTCGTAATAGATCGAAACGCCGGGCGCAGCGTCGACATAGCCCTTGGCGGTCGGCGCCTGCGCCTGTGCGGCAACGGGAACGAAAAGAAGCAGGGCGAGCAAGAGTCTCACCAACATGGCAACCTCCCCAACTGCGGCGGGAGGCTATCGGTAATTCGCGCGGTGCAAAGCCGCCTTCGACGAACGGGCTAGAATCCGCCCCTCATCGCAGCGATCAGCCTGCCGACCATGCCGGTCGCAGGCTTTTTCTGGGTCACACCAACCAGCGCCAGGTCGCGGATATCGCCGCTCCCTGTACCGGCCAGCATGGCCAGCCCGACAAGCGTGGAAAAGCCTGGGCCGCTATGTGCTTCGGGCAGGCCGGTGATCGTCCTCGGCCTCCCGACACGAACCGCACGGCCCAGCACGCCTTGCATGTAATCGGCGATATTCTTGAGCTCCGCTCCCCCGCCGGTCAGCACGACCTGCCGTCCGACCGGTCCGGAAAAGCCGAGTTCCTTCAGAGCCCGCTCGATCTCGTTCGTGATC
>DASTVY010000202.1:0-5684 GCA_035758865.1 Sphingomicrobium sp.
AATCCGGCAGGTTGCGCGCGCTCACCGATCACAACGGCTGGCTGAGCGAGAAGCGGCTCGCGCCCGTTGAGGATATTCAGTTCGCAAGCGCCGATGGCACGAGGATCGAAGGCTTCCTGGTCAAGCCGGTCGATTATCAGCCAGGCAAGCGATACCCCACAATCCTGCGGATCCACGGTGGGCCGGTTTATCAGTTCAGCCATGAGTTCATGGCCGACTGGCAAGCTTATGCGGCCCATGGTTATGCGGTGGTCGCGGTCAATCCACGCGGCAGCTCCGGCCGAGGGTTCGACTTTTCGCGGGCCATCTACGCAAACTGGGGCAACAAGGATGTCCAGGACGTGCTGGCAGGCGTCGACCATGTTGTCGCCATCGGTGTGGCCGATCCGGAACGGCTCGGAATTGGTGGGCGCAGCTACGGTTCGATCCTGACCAATTACGTCATCGCCAGCGACAAGAGGTTCAAAGCGGCGGTCAGCGGCGCCGGAACGTCGAACATGCTCGGCAATTATGGCCATGATCAGTACACCCGTGAATATGAGCTGGAACTGGGAACGCCCTGGGCCAATCCCGAAGCCTATGAGCGCACCAGCTTCCCATTCCTTCACGCGGACCGGATAGCGACGCCGACGCTCTTCTATTGCGCCGAGAAGGACTTCAACGTGCCTTGCCTCGGGTCAGAACAGATGTACCAGGCGCTCCGCTCGATTGGCGTCCCAACCGAACTGGTCGTCTATCCGGGCGAGAACCACGCCTTGACGGTGCCGAGCTATTTGCACGACCGGATGAAACGCCTCCTGGGCTGGTTTGATCGGTTCTTGAAATCCGGACCATGACGCCCGAATAGCTTTTGGCCTATTCTCTTGCACGCGGATTTGTCGGATTTCGGAAGTGGCGGAGCGGGAGGGATTCGAACCCTCGATACGGTTTTGCCGTATACTCACTTTCCAGGCGAGCGCCTTCGACCACTCGGCCACCGCTCCGCATGCACTGGATGGGCGCCCGTCTAGTGGCAGGAACGCCGAGGGGCAAGCTTGCCGCGTGGCCATTTCCGCCTCTATGCCCGCATCCCATGACAAGGCGCTTCAACAATCCCCCGACGGCCGAGGAAATCGAAGCAATCGCGCGCGCGGCGCTATCGAACCTGTCCGAACCCTTCGCTTCGCACCTTGCCCATGTCGTCCTGCAAATTGATGAGTTCGCCGACGAAGAACTGCTCCGGGAAATGGGCATCGATCACCCCCTCGACCTCACCGGCGTCTATGAAGGCATACCGATCGGCCAGCGCAGCATCGATACGAGCGGTACGATGCCCGACCGTATCCGACTGTTCCGCCAGGCCATCCTCGCCGAATGGTGCGAGGAGGGCGAGCCGTTCGAACATCTTGTTCGCCACATTTTGATTCACGAGGTGGGCCATCATTTCGGGCTTTCCGACGAAGACATGCATGCGCTGGAAGAGCAGGCTTGAGCAGCTTGCTAAATGGCGAGGGACTAGCGCTGGTGCGCGGAGGGCGGCTGCTGTTCGAGGGCCTTGATGTCGAACTGGGCGCAGGAGATGCCCTCCATATCAGCGGTCCCAACGGGAGCGGCAAATCGAGCCTTATAAGATTGGTGGCGGGCCTCTTGCGGCCGAGTGCCGGCCGGATCGAACGGGCACAAGCGGCGCTGGCCGATGATTTGCTGGCTCTAGATCGCGAATTGCCTCTCGGACGAGCTCTCGCTTTTTGGAGAGGCCCGAAGCTGGCGCAGGCAATAACTATATTCGCTCTGGATGAGCTTGTTCATGTTCCGGTGCGGTTCCTCTCGACCGGGCAGGCAAAGCGCGCGCAACTGGCACGCGTCATGGCCAGCGGAGCCCCGCTGTGGCTGCTGGATGAGCCCATGAACGGGCTGGACCGCAAGGGCCTTGGGGAGCTCGATGCGGCAATCCAAGCCCATCGCTCCAGCGGCGGCGCGGTTCTGGCGGCAAGCCATGCGCCCCTTGCCGGACAATGGCGAACAATGGAGCTTGGGACATGACGTCCGCGCTGATCGCCCGGGAAGTCCGACGTGGCCTCCACGGAGCGGCCTGGCTCCCCGTTGCATTCTTCCTGCTGGTCGCGACGATCGTGCCCTTTGCCGTCGGACCCGATGCCCGCCTACTCGGCCGGATCGGCGGCGGCGCGCTATGGATCGCGGCACTAACCGCCGCGCTGCTGCCGGTCGAACGTCTGATCGACCCCGATCGAGCCGACGGCGTGCTCGACCAGCTTGCGCTCGCCGGTACACTTGATGAGGCGGTTGGAGCGGCCAAGATTGCTGGTCACTGGCTGACGTTCGGGCCGCTGCTGTTGATTGCTGCCGTGCCCGGGAGTTTCATGGTGGGACTTGACGGCCCGGCACTTGCACGAAGCCTCTTGTCCCTTGCCATCGGCACTCCGGCGCTGGCTGCCTTGGCTGTAGCTGTGGCGGCGCTCACCGCTGGCCTTCCCCGTGCCGGAGCGCTCGCCGGCTTGTTGATGATGCCACTTGCCGTACCGCTGGTGATCTTCGGTGCCGCCGCAACTGGCGATGGAGAGAGTGCGGCGCTGAAGCTGGAAGCAGCCGTTTCGCTGCTGATCGTTGCCGGCGCCCCTTTTATAACGGGCGCGGCAATCAGGGCCTCTAGGACTTAGACCATCGGGCGAAGATCGCGGTCGGCAAAAGCAGGCCCCGCGATTCTTCTCTTACAGACATCTCGCCACAATCGACCGTGCCACCGAGGTCGCCAGTGACCTGATTCAATAGCTCGCCGATCGCCAGCGCAGACATGCGGACGGCGTAGACGGTCAAAACCAGAAAGCGGCTGTTATCGTCGAGCAGCTTGCGACAATCAGAAAGCAGCGGAGCCAGATGCTCCTCCAGGCGCCAGATCTCCCCATCCGGCCCCCGTCCGAACTTCGGAGGATCGAGCAGGATGCCGTCATAGCGCCGCCCTCGCCTTACCTCGCGCGCGGTAAATTTGGCGGCATCGTCGACAATCCAACGGATAGGCCGCTCGGCTAGGCTTGCCAAAGCCGCATTGGCGCGGCCGCCCTCGACAGACTTTTTCGATGCGTCGACATGGACCAGCCGCGCTCCCGCCTCGCTCAAGAGCAGGGTTCCGACCCCGGTGTAGCCGAACAGGTTCAACACCTCCGCGTCCGATGCACGCGCGCACATCCAGTCCCATTGCGGCGCCATGTCGGGGAAGAAGGCGAGATGGCGGAAGGGCGTCAGGCTGGCATGGAAGCGAACATTGCCGCGGGCCAACGGCCAGTCCCGGGGAACATCGCGATGCCTGATCCAGCGCCCGCCGCCTTCCTCGTCCGAACCTGGAACGAAGGTGGCGTCGGGCGACCAGTCCTCGCGGGCGGGAGACCACATTGCCTGCGGCTCGGGGCGGACGACTGAGATTGGGCCGTAACGCTCCCACTTCTGGCCGTTACCACTATCGATCAGCCCCCAGTCGTCCCACGGTTCGGCGACAATCGTCTTGAGTTCGTCAACGCTCATGCCGCGAGTGCAAGCTTGCCACCGATGGAGGCAATGGCGCGAGGACCTTCGAGCATTGCGCGGCCGGCCGATCGGGCAGCAGCAACGTCGACCGCGTGCAATTCAGCCAGCATTTCATCGACGCTCATGATTCGCCCGAAAATTTCAATCGACCGGGCCATGGCGTCAGCCCTGCCCTGAGGCGTTTCCATGGCCATGAGGATGCCCGCCTCGATCTGCGCCCGAGCCCGGTTCAATTCGGCTTCTGTGAGTTCTTCCGCCGATCGTTCAACGGTGTCTCGAGCAAGATTCAGTGCCTCCGTCGCCCTGGCCTTGTCGGCGGACAGATTGACGGCGAACATACCGGTTTCGGCAAAACCCTGCGTCCATGCATAGATGGAATAGGCAAGGCCACGTTCCTCGCGCAGCTCCTGGAACAGGCGCGACGACATTCCGCCGCCAACCGCCTGGGCGAACAAGGACAGAGCGGGAGCGGTTGGGCCGGACGCGGGAATACCCTGCCACGCCAGGGCAAGATGTGTTTGTTCAGCTTCGCGCCGGTCGGAGCGGATCCCGCCAAGGAACTGAGCCTGGTCGATGCTTGGTGCCGGTTTGGCTTCGAGGTCGCCGAACAGCGCTTCGGCAAGCAATAGCACATGGCCGGAATCGACATTGCCGCCTGCGGAGATTACCAGCCGATCGGGTCGATACTGCTTCTCAAGCCATTGCAAACAGTCACTTCGGTCCAGTCCGCAAATGGTAGTTTCGTTGCCTAGCACTGGCCTGGCCAGCGGTTGATCGCCGAATGCCGCTTCGAACAGATGGTCATGGATCAGGTCGTCCGGGGCATCGAGGCATTCGCCGAGCTCCGACAAAATGACCAGCTTCTCCCGCTCGAGTTCGGCCGGGTCCAGCTTCGGCGCTCGCACCAGGTCGGCGATGAGTTCCAGCGCCAATCCAACGTCTGGCGCGAGGGTGCGGGCATGGAAAACCGTTTGATCGCGGGATGTCCAGGCGTTGAGCGAGCCCCCGACATCCTCAATTGCTTCGGCGATCGCACGGGCATCCCGACCACGTGCGCCCTTGAACACCATATGCTCGACCAGATGAGCCAAGCCGCCCTTCCCGTCCGGCTCTGACCGCGAACCGACGAAGGCGTACAGACCGACGGCCGCCGATTGGGCACCCGCCATCGCATCGATGGCCACGGTCACGCCATTGGCGAGGCGAGTAAGCTCAGCCATCGGCTTTTGCGTCTTCCCGCCGCCAGCGTTGGCGCAAGGCCAGCCAGTAAATGATCGCCGCGATTGCAGCGAACAGGAACCACTGGATGGCATAGCTCAGATGATTGTTGGGGATCGTGTCGGGTGACGGCGGCGCGCTAGGCTCTAGCCCGGGTCCCGGACTTGCGGCGACCAGCCGCATCAGGCTGCGGCTATCGGGCGCGATCGTGCCGCTGACCAGGCCGCCGCGCCATGCTTTTCCAGCGTTGGGGTTCTTCGACCAGCCAAGCTCGACCGCGATCCCTGGCCCCTCGGCTCCGGTACGGCAGTCGGCAATGATTAGGTAGCCGGGTTCGCCCTTGAGATTCTGGCCGGCGGCGGTGCGGAACCCGGCGACCTGGAGGCAATTGCCCGTGGCCGAGCGGAACAGCGGCAATGGCTCCTTGGGCGGAACCACCGGCCAACTGATCGGCAGCTTGCCAGCCGCGGCCCGATAGCTGGCGAGCAACGCCTCCTTTTCGGACCGGCGATCGAGCTGCCAGATGCCGAGCCCGATCATGATCGCGATTGCCAGCGCGACGAGAATGGTGGGAACGAGAGGGAGCTTGCGGCTCATTGCGCCAGCCGCCCTTCGCGGGCGCGATGCTTATGTTCTTGAAAGAGCAAGGCGGCTTTGCCCAGCCTTAGGCCGTAAATCGTCAACGCCGCGCCGAGCGGAAGCCAGACAATATGGGCCCACCAGGGTGGGCCAAAAATCTGATCGAGCAGAATGGCGCCAACGGCAACGATTGCACCGACGATCAGGATCAGGAACGCTGCCGGACCATCACCGACATTGTAGCTGTGGAAGTCCAAGCCGCAGGCACCGCACCTGGACGCAAAGCGAGCGGGGCCCGCAAACAGCGTCATCGCCCCGCATTTCGGACAGAGCCCTTGAAATGCCGCTGCCGCCAGCGACGGCGCGGC
>DASTVY010000211.1:0-3254 GCA_035758865.1 Sphingomicrobium sp.
CGACTGCATCTTGCCGAACGCGCCAAGCAGGCCCTGCGCCTGCGGGGGAGCATGTTTCTGGAAGTCGGCCATGAGCGAACCCAGATCGAGCGGAGCCGCATTGGCCTGCGCGCCGGACATATAAGTCCGCCGCATCGGATCGTTGGCGCGTTCGGCGATGCGCTGGAACAGGTCGAGCGGAATGTCGGCCATGCTACTCCCCTCAAAAACTCAGGCGCGCCTTATGCTGCGCCAAGGTGATTAAAGAGTGAATTCCCCGCCCTAGCGCGAGCGGATGAACTCGCGAACGTCGTGCGACAGCTTACCGCGGTCCTCGTCGCGAACGTACATCATGTGCCCGGCATCATAGTAATGATACTCGACGCGGTCCTGTGGGATGCCGGTCCGGGAGAGCGCATATTCAGCGGCGAAGAAGGGCGTCGCGAAATCATAATATCCCTGGGCGACGAAAATGCGCATGCCGCTATTCTCGCGCAGCGCCCGGCCGAGATAGGGAGTGACGTTCAGATAGGCGTTGGCATCGCGCCCGCCAATCCGCCAGTCCCAGTCGCGACCGAGGCCAGAGATGGACTGATATTCGCGGTCGGTGGTGAAGCCCAATGACCCGCGCGCCCAGCTGTTGATTGCCGCGGTATAGCCCGCGTCGATACCGTAGAAGCTGGGATCATTGTCAGGACTTTCGCCGGCGCTGTCATAGTCGACACCGGTGTAGCGGCTATCAAGCCGACCGACGGTCAGGCCGCGGTCGCGCAGCAATTCCTTGTAGAATCGGTCAGGCGTGACCCGGAGGTCGGCGCGGTCGAGATAGGCTTCGCTGAGGCCGGTGAAGCGCGACAGCTCGCCGCGGATTCGGGCGCGCTCCTCGGGCGGGAGCTTCTGGCCCTTGAGCAAAGCGGCTGCATAAGGCCCGATCGCGAACTGGCGCGCCTCCTCGACGAACCCGGCTACCGAGGTTGCAGTTGCCTTGCCGTGGTAGAGCGCAGTGGCGGCCATCGACGGCAAGTTGGTGATGTAGGAGAGCTCGTTGCCGGGCGCGTCGGAGCCGGCAGCGAAGTCGAGCACGGTCGAAATGAGGATGACGCCGTTGAGGCCGACGTCGTTGTAGGTCGAGCCTTCAAGCTCGTTGACCACTGCCGCGGAACGAGTCGTCCCGTAGCTTTCGCCGCCAAGGAATTTGGGGCTGGCCCAGCGGCCATTGTCATTGAGCCAGCGGCGAATGACCTGCGCGACCGCCTTGGCGTCGGCGGTGACGCCGTAGAAATCCTTGGGATCGGTCTTGCCGATCAGATAGCTGAAGCCGGTTCCCGGCGGGTCGATGAAGACGAGGTCGGTGACATCGAGCAGGCTGTCGGGATTGTCGAGCAGCGGATAGGGCGGCGCTCCGTCGTCGCGGGCGTCTGACGGAATCGCGACGCGCTTCGGCCCGAAAGCGCCCATCTGCAGCCAGACCGAACCCGAGCCGGGGCCGCCGTTGAACAGGAAGGTGACCGGCCGCGACGGATCGCGCGGTTCCCTGACATAAGAGGTGGTGACGACAGCCGCCTTCTGCATGCCCTCCGCATCCGACAGGATCGTCTCGCCGATGGTCGCGCTGTAGCGGATCTTCTGCCCGCCGAAGACGCCGCTGTGCTGCGTGGTGTGAATCTGCGGCACGACGGTTTCGACCTTGGCGGCCTTTTTATCGTCCGGCTTGTCCTGGGCCAGCGCAGGACCGGCGGCTGCAAGCGCCAAGGCCAGCGCAACGGAAATTCCAACCTTCATCGAACCCCTCCCGACTCGTCGGGCGGACCATGGCGCGCCGGAACGCCAGGGCAAAGCCCTGTCGATCAACGGCCCTATCCAAGCTGCGTACGGCCTTAGGCGGCGGTGGCGAACGTACCCCGGTCAGCGAACATCTGCGGCATTGCCAGCTCGTCGAACCCATAAGGATCCGGACGGAAGGTAACCCCGTTGGGACTCGCCGCGACCGTCAGATAAGTGAGGTAAATCGGAACGGCCTTCGGAAGCGGGAGATATTGTTCCGGCTGCGAGGATTCGAGGGGCATTCGGCCGAACACCCATCCGGCGAAGCGACGATAATCCTCCAGTCGGACGCAGCCGTTGCTGATCCACCGGTCGCCGGCGAACTTTTCCTTCAACGGCGTGTCGTGCAGGTAAATGCCGAAATCGTTAGGCATCTCGAACTTCATCTCGCCCATCGAATTCCATGGTCCGGGCTGCTGGCGGACGCGGATGGTCGGAAGCTTCTTGGACGACGCGATCGACTTCCAGTTGATCGACTTGGGATCGATCTCCTCGGCGTTGGAACTCCAGTCCTCCAGCACTTCGTAATGGAAGTTCCGGAAATATGAGAGGCCCTGCTCCTTGACCTTCTTCGCGGTGAGCGACTTCACCAACTCGGGCGGGACATTCCAATAGGGGTTGGCCTTGGCGTTGCGCATCAGCACCGCCATCATCGGCGTCTTGGTCTTCGCCGAGCCGACGATCACCCGCATGCTGTCGAGCCGCCGGTCACGGTCGAACAAATAGGTTTCCGCGGCGCCGGAATCGACCACCACATAGCGGTCGAACGCCCGCGTTTGCGGAAGGCGGAAGGCGCGCTCCATGTTGATCGCGATACGCCGCGCATAATGGATCGAGCCACGGTTGAGCGAGGCGATCGTCGCCCGGCCGGCGATCCCATCGGCCGGCTTCAGCCCGTGCACCGTTTGATAGTTGGAGACCGCCTGGAACAGCTGCTCGTCATAACCCCCGTCTGACGAGAGCCCGAGCCGGGTCCGGAGCAGGGCCACGCGCTTGCCGCTCGAGCCGCGCTTCAATGCCGCGCCGGCCGGGATCTTGTGCTGCGGCAGGCGGCCCCATGTCGCCTGATACTGCTGGAGGCCCCGCGCCAGTTCATTGAAAATCGGATTGGGAGCGCCCTGGCGCTTGGATGCGCCCGGATTAAACAGCCGCTGCAGCCAGTTCTGCGGCTTCTGTTTCTTCCTGGCGACGCTGGACATCTGCGGGTCGACATAGACAAAGTCGATGCCCTGCTTGATGCTGCGCGGGACTGCGATTGGCTCATCGCCTTTCGGCCCCTGGGCGGCCGCAAGCGGCATGGTTGCGAGCATCGCCGCTGCGCCAAAAACGATACTGAATTTTTTGAACATAAATTTTGCGCCGCGTTTGCGGCGCATTCCCCATGTGAATCTTCTCATCCAACTCCTTGCACGGCGTTGGGTTGCGTCAGCCTGAACGACGGCCGGGGCGAA
>DASTVY010000228.1:0-26642 GCA_035758865.1 Sphingomicrobium sp.
CCAGTGTGGAGCGAAGGCTCCAACGAAAGCTATTACTGCAACACCATCCCAACGCCCGACGGCGGCACGCACGAGGCGGGCTTGCGCGCGGCGCTGACCAAGGGCGTCCGCGCCTTTGCCGACCTCATCGGCCAAAAGAAGGCCAAGGACATCATCCCCGACGACGTGCTGAACGGCGTCGAGCTGATGCTCAGCGTGTTCATCCGCAACCCGCATTTCCAGAGCCAGACCAAGGACCGGCTGACCAGCCTGGAAGCGGCGCGCTTCGTCGAGGCCGCCGTGCGCGATCATTTCGACCATTATCTGGCCGACAATATGGATCGCGGGCGCGCGCTCTTGGGCGCGATCCTCGAGCGGATGGACGAGCGGCTGAAGCGCCGCGCCGAGCGCGAAGTGAAGCGCAAGACCGCGACATCGGCGCGCAAGCTGCGGCTTCCCGGAAAGCTCACCGATTGCGCCAATGACGATGCCGAAGGCACCGAACTGTTCATTGTCGAAGGGGACAGCGCGGGCGGATCGGCCAAGCAGGCTCGCGACCGCAAGACCCAAGCAATCCTGCCGATCCGCGGCAAGATATTGAACGTCGCCTCGGCCACGGCGGACAAGATTCGCGCCAACCAGGAAATCGCCGACCTGATCCAGGCTTTGGGCTGCGGGACCAAGGAAAGATGGGCCGAAGAAGCCCTCCGCTACGAACGGGTCATCATCATGACCGACGCCGATGTCGATGGTGCGCATATCGCGACCCTGCTCATGACCTTCTTCTTCCAGGAAATGCCGGAATTGGTGCGCCGCGGCCACCTGTTCCTCGCACAGCCGCCACTCTACCGGCTGACCTCCGGTAGCAAGTCGGCTTACGCTCGCGACGATGCGCACCGCGCCGAACTGGAACGCACCGAATTCAAGGGCAAGAAGGTCGAGGTGTCGCGATTCAAGGGCCTCGGCGAGATGAACCCGCAACAGCTCAGGGAAACGACCATGGACGCCGCTTCCCGGTCGCTGATCCGAATCACCCTCCCGGCCGAATATCAGGACCGCCAGCCGGTCCGCGACCTGGTCGACCAGCTGATGGGCAAGAACCCCGAGCACCGCTTCAACTTCATCCAGACCAGGGCCTCGGCCCTGTCGGATGAGGAGATCGACGTCTGAGGAAGACCGAACCGCCCGGTCGCCGCAGCCTCAAAGGGCTGCGTCAATTTCTGGACCCGGATCAGCAGCGCGATTGGCTAGAGGGCAAGGCCGAGCTGGCCGATGACGAGGAGCGGTCGGAATCTCTGGAACAACGGTTCAAATATGTCGGGCGGTTCGAGAAGCTGCTTCGGCGGCCACAGGTACAAGAGGTCCTGGAAATTCTGAGCTACTACGGCGAAAATTGTATCCCCATCCCTCGCAGGACAGAGCGCTTCTATTGGTCGGTGTCGTGCCTGCCTTCGACGTCCGATAAACCGCTCGCCCGCGTGAATGCGAGCTGGATGGAGCTCTTCACTCTCCTGCCGGATGGCGACGGCCTGCGCGCCCGGTTCATCCTTCACCTGTCCGATTTCACCACCGACGGCTCGACCGAACCCAACCAGCTTGACGATGCATTGCTCGAGCAGTGCGTTGATCGGCCTGAAGACATCGGCCACTTCCTGTGGAAGGACGACACATTCGGTATCAAGGTGCGGGGGACCGCCTCGATCCGCCAATTCCTCTCCAACGCCAGCTGCCTGCGCGCCATCCGGAGGTTCAATCTCACCCACATGAACCGGGGCCGAAATGCCTATCAGGCGAGCCACTGCTACAGTATCGCGGACTATATGCTGGAAGGCTGAGCGCCCGAAGGTGAGGGAGCAGCATGGCGAGCCAGACCGACACGACCATCACTGGAATCTCCCGCTCCTCGCTGGCAATCGCCGCCTTTTCGACGATCGTCGAATGGTATGACTTCACGCTCTACCTCTATTTCGCGACCGTCCTGTCGCGGGTCTTTTTCGGTGGCGGAGCCGAGTCCCTGCTGACCACGCTGGCCGGCTTCGCCATCGCTTATTTGATGCGCCCGCTCGGAGCCGTGTTCTTCGGCCATATCGGGGACCGCGCTGGACGCCGTCACATGCTTTTGCTGTCGGTGGCGTTGATGACCGCGGCCATGCTGGCGACCGCCTTGCTACCGACTTATGCCCAAATCGGGGCGGCGGCAGGATGGCTGCTGTTTCTGCTTCGCTGCGTGATGGGCTTCTCTGTCGGCGGCGAATATACTGGCGTTGTCGCCTATCTGCTTGAAGGCGCGCCTGCCGGGAAGCGCGGGCTCATCGCCTCACTGGCCTCGGCTGCCAGCGAAGTCGGAGCGCTGCTAGCGGTCGGGATATCTGCGATCACCGTTGCCGCGATGGACGAGGCCAGCCTGCAAAGCTGGGGCTGGCGCATCCCATTCCTGTTCGGCGCCGCTCTGGCCGGCACCGTTTGGATCGCCCGATCGACAATGGAGGAATCGCCGGAGTTCGAGAGGCAGAAATCCATCGGGAGCGTGCCGGAAAGCCCGCTGCTGCACTCCCTCGGCAACCATCGCGCCGCTATCGGCCGGGCCTTCGCTATCTCGGCCTTGGGTTCGATCACCTATTATGTCGGCATCACCTATGTTCCGGCCTTCCTGACCTCTGCCGGTTCGCTAAGTGAATCCGTCTCGCTGTGGCTGTCGACGGCCGCGGCGGTGATGGTCATCCTGGTGACGCCGTTCGTGGGCCTTTGGTCGGACCGAGTGGGACGAAGGCCAGTTCTGGTGGCGCTGGCGCTGGGAAGTGCGGTTTTGCCGATTTCCATGTTCGAGCTGATGGCCAGCGGATCTTATGTACGCGCGTTGGCCGGTGCCTTCATGCTGGCGGCGCTGGCCGGCGGGGTCAGCGCAGTTGGTGCAGTGGCAACGGCGGAGCAATTTCCGGGGGAAGGACGAGTGACCGGGCTCGCCCTTGGCGCGACCGGCGCGACCGCCGTGTTCGGCGGGCTCACCCCGTTCCTCGCCCAATATCTGGTCGAGCGCACCGGAATGGCGATTGCCCCTGGCCTGATGATCGCGGCCGTCAGCCTCGTCGTCCTGCCGCTTTTCCTGGTCATCAAGGAGACGCGACCGGTGCCTGGCCGGGGGCCAGGGGACTAGGGCGCGTCTGCGCCACGAAGGCGCTGAAACGCAAAAAGCTTAATCTCGTTTACATCGCCTTTACCCCCTTCGGCTATGGGGGATCGATGGCAAAAAGTGTAACGAATCGCGGCGACAGCAGCTATCAGATGGCGACCAGCCACCTGATCACCACCTGCGCCACCCTCGCCGCCTTGATCCTGTTCGTTCTGGTCGGCGCGAAAGTGCTGCCGAGCGCCATGGGACTGACCAAGGCCGGCCAGCCGGCGATGGTCGTGGCCTTTTTGCTCAATATTGCGATCATTCTCTTCGGTTACCGCCGCGCCAACGACCTCAATCAGACTCTGTCTGCGCTAAAGGCGGCCGAGCAGGAGGCGCTCGACAACGCCTACACTGATCACACGACCGGGCTTGGAAACCGCCGCACGATCCTCCGCGAACTGGAGCGCGCGTTCCGGGAAGGCGGGGCGAAGGGCGCGCTCATTATCCTGGATCTCGATCACTTCAAGAAGGTCAATGACCTCTACGGCCATTCGACCGGCGACCAGCTTCTCCAATTCACCGCGGAGACCATCCAGAAAGAGCTGCCGCAAAAATCGGTTGCCGCTCGCCTCGGCGGCGATGAGTTCGCCGCTTACGTCGCCGATTCCGGAACCGTGGAGGACGTGGCGCGGCGCATCATTGCGGCGCTGTCCGCCCCGATCAGCCTCGGACCGGTCAAGACGCAAATTTCTGCTTCAGCGGGCCTCGCGCGGCTCGAACGCGGGCTGGACGCCGACGAAATCCTCCGCCGGGCCGATGTGGCGATGTACAGCGTCAAACGCTCGGGCCGGAACGGCCTCGCCTGGTTCGACGAGGAAATGTCGCGCCAGCTACAGAATCGCGTCGCCCTCGAGGAGGAGATCCGGGCGGCGATCGAAGCCGATGAATTCGTCCCTTTCTTCCAGCCGCTGATCAGCCTTGAGTCCGGCGAACTCAACGGCTTCGAGGTGCTTGCGCGCTGGCGTTCTCCCACCCGCGGCGTCGTCGAGCCCGCGGACTTCATTGAGATTGCCGAGCAATCGGGCCAGATCGGCGCCCTGTCCATGCGGGTCATGGAAAAGGCTCTGCTCGAGGCCAAGGAATGGCCTTCAGAGCTGAAGCTCGCGGTGAATGTGTCCCCTATCCAGTTTCGCGATCCGCGACTTGCCGAACGGATCATCAAGATGCTGACGGAAACCGGCTTTCCTGCCCGCCGCCTCGAGGTCGAGATCACGGAATCCTCGCTACTTGAGGATCGCGAGCAGGCGCTGACCATCGTCCAAAGCCTCAGAAACAATGGAATCACCATCGCGCTCGACGATTTCGGCACCGGCTATGCTTCGCTGAGCCAGCTCCAGTCCCTTCCGTTCGACCGGATCAAGATCGACCGGAGCTTCATCAACGCGCTAGGCCAAGATGAGCAAAGCGCAGCGATTGTCGAAACGATCACCGCGCTTGGACGGTCGCTGCACGTTCCGATCACTGCCGAAGGCGTCGAAACCCCCGCCATCCGCGAAAAGTTGGCAAGCCTCGGCTGCTCCGATGCCCAGGGCTGGTATTTCGGCCGCGCTGTTGCGGGTCATGTCGCCAGCATGCAGTTTGCGAGGCCGGCCGAACTCCCGCCTGAGACCGTCAACCACGAGAAGCGGGACCCCAGGGCCAGCGGGAGCAAGTGGTAGCCGGCGGGTTGGGCCTGCCTATTTCGAACCAAAGCCGGTCAGCATCGTCCGGACCGTCCGGAAGCTGATCAATATGTCGAGCCAGGCCGAGAAATATTTCACATAATAGAAGTCGTACTGAAGCTTGGCGTGGACCTCGTCGACGCTCGCAACATGGCCCTGGTTAACCTGGGCCCAGCCGGTAATTCCGGGCCGAACGACATGCCGATAGCGGTAGAAGGGGATTTCGCCGGTGTACCAAGCTGAGAGTGCCTCAGCTTCCGGGCGTGGCCCGATCCAGCTCATCTGGCCCATGATGATGTTGAAGATCTGCGGCAGTTCGTCGAGCCGCGACCTGCGAAGCCGCGATCCGACGCGGGTCACCCGGGGATCGCCGTCGGCCGTGATGACCTCTTCGATCTCGCCATTCGCGGGCCGGTCAACCATCGTCCGGAACTTCAGCATGTCGAACGTCGCGCCCGCCCGACCAACGCGGCGTTGACGGAATAGGACCGGGCCGGGACTATCCATCTTGATGGCAAGCGCGATGGCGCCGAGCACGGGAAGGACGAAGGGCAGCGCCGCCAGCGCCAGCAGCAGATCGCCTAGAGATTTCAAATGGAAATAGCCGCGAGCCGGAACCAGGCTCCCGAAGCTGTTTTCCGACAGATGGTCGATGGCTACCCGGCCGGTCAGCGATTCAAACAGCTGCTTGACCTGGTAGACCATGCGGCCCTCAACCGCTGCATCGGCCAGCAGCGCTTCCCATTCGCCCGGTATCGCACTGAAATCGGCAACCAGCCCGTCACATCCCGCGGCGTCCTCGATCGAGGGCTGGCTCATGATGTGCCAATGAACATTCTCGATCGACTTCAGCCGTTCCATATCGCCGAAGGGAACGATGGCGATCTGATGCCGGATATATCGCTGCACCGAGAAATAGAGGCCGTAACTCCACAATATGTGGGCAATGAAGCCGGCGACCAGCGCGAGGCGATCATAGGGTAACCTCGCCAGCAACAGGATCGTGATGATCGTCGCGTGGGCAACGACGATCGACGGCAGGATGACGTGTGTCGATCTGTTGCCTGGATAGGTCTCGATCGAAAGGCGGGTCCAGAAGGCAATCAGCACTGCCATGATGTTGAACATCAGCGCGTTGATCGATGCCGAGTAGAAGGTGTCTTGCGGCAAAATGATCGCGCGAAGCAGGAAAGGAAGCACTGCCGTCGCGACGATTGCGCCAAGAAGATTGAACCGCTGCCGAGTGATGAAGCGCCGTTGTGTTCGAAGCGTCGTCGGCGGGGTATGCAGCATCGCGACCGCCTAACGCTCGATGGTGGAAAGTTGGAGGCAACTGGACGCCGAAACCCGCAAAAGCTTCACTCCCCCGCGCTAGGGTTTGCCGCGACCGACGCCGCGATAAATCAGGCCGGCCTCTTCGGCCTCGCCACGATGGTAGATATTCCGGAGGTCGATCAACAACTTGCCTCTCATCCTGGAGGCCAGATCGTTGAGGTCGAGCGCACGAAACTCGTCCCATTCAGTGACGATCACTAAAGCATCGGCGGCGTCGGCGGTTCCCTCCGCCGACCGTGCAAATTCAACGTCCCGGAGCAGGGGTTCCGCTTGCTCCCGACCAACCGGGTCAAACGCAACGATGCTGGCGCCGGCCGCTTGAAGCCCCTCAATCAATGGTATCGAGGGGGCATCGCGCATGTCATCCGTATTCGGCTTGAATGTCAGGCCGAGCACTCCGATCCGCTTGCCCTCGACACTCCCTCCGAACGCCTCGACGACCCGCTCGGCCATCGCCTTCTTTCGTGAATCGTTCACCTCGACCACGGTCGAAACGATGCGCTGCTTGACACCCAGCTCGTCTGCTGTCCGAAGCAGCGCCAGCGTGTCCTTGGGGAAGCAGCTGCCGCCATATCCGGGTCCTGCGTGAAGGAACTTCGCGCCGATACGGTTATCGAGGCCGATGCCTCGCGCCAGATCCTGCACGTCAGCGTCCACGGCCTCGCACAGGTCCGCCATTTCGTTGATGAAGCTGACCTTCATCGCCAGGAAGGCATTGGCCGCATATTTGGTGAGTTCGGCGGTTCTGCGGCCGGTGAACAGCATCGGCGCGCGGTTGAGGAATAATGGCCGGTAGATTTCTCCCAAAACCTCGCGAGCGCGATCGTCTTCCGCTCCGACCAGGATCCGGTCAGGATGCTTGAAGTCGGCGATGGCAGCGCCCTCGCGCAAAAACTCGGGATTGGAGGCGACGGAGACGCCCTCCGGCGCGCCCTTTTCCTTAAGCAATGCGGCAATCTTGTCCCCTGTGCCCACGGGCACGGTCGATTTGGTGACGATTACGATAGGACCTTCAATGAGAGCGGCCAACTCTTCGATGGCCGAAAACACATAGCTGAGGTCGGCATGACCATCGCCTCGGCGCGACGGTGTCCCGACGGCGATGAACACCGCTTCTGCGCCCTTTAGCGCGTTGCCGAGGTCGGTCGTGAATTCCAGCCGGCCGCGCTCGACATTCGACTTCACTAGCCCCTCGAGGCCCGGCTCCCAGATCGGCATGCGGCCGGCCAGCAGGCCGTCGATCTTGGCCTGGTCCTTGTCGACACAGGTCACATGGTGGCCGAAATCGGCAAGGCAGGTGCCAGAAACCAGGCCGACATAGCCGGTGCCGATCATCGCGATACGCATGCAATACTCTCTTCTCGTGGCGGCAAGGTGATGGGCTTTAGCCGGGCCATGCGCTTAAGCTCAAGCGATCCTTAAGTTTGAATGCGGAACCAATGGGATTTAATGGGATTTAATCGGCAGTAAGCGGGCAACCTGAGGCCTCGCTGACCTTTCGCCCCGCCTGTTTCCCGGCATCTGCTGGACAGGAGGACGCTATGACCCTGACACCATTGAAAATCGCGGCTGCCGTTGCGCTGCCGCTACTGCTTGCCGCGCCCGCGTCGGCGGCGGAAGTCACCATTCCGTTCGACGCGGACAATTTCCCCGATCCGCCTGCAATCAACAACATCACCAATCAATTTTGGCCGCTGCCGGTAGGAAGGATGTTCACCTATCGGGCGGAGACGCCTGACGGCTGCGAGTGGAGCATCGTCACTGTCACGCCTGACACCGAGCTGATCACCATCGAGGGCGAGACGCTGCTGGCTCGCGAAGTCTCGGACTTTGAATATGAGGACGAAGCTTGCGACGGCCCCGATGACATCGAGCTCTCCGAGAAGACATTCGACTGGTACGCTCAGGATAATGCCGGCAACATCTGGTACATGGGCGAAGATACCCAGAACTGTAACGGCGAAAACAGTTGCACGCCGGGAAGCGGTCGATGGAAGGCCGGCGAGGACGTCCAGGGCAGCGGCACGAACGCCGAACCCGGTATCATCATGCTTGCCACTCCAACTTCGGGCGATTCCTACCGGCAGGAATTCTACGAGGGTTTCGCCGAGGATTTGGCCAAGATCATGGGCAAGAATGCAGCTGTGGAGCTGCGGAGCGAGGATGCGATATCGCCCGGTGAATGGGACAATTGCCTGGTCACCAAGGAGTGGAACACCCTTGAGGGCGGCTCGATTGAGCAGAAATATTATTGCGTCGGAGGCGGCGTCGGCCTGGTGCTGGTCACCGAACATTCGGGCAAGACTGTCCGGTTCGAGCAAGTCGATCCGGCCGCAGCGGCAGCCGCGCAGGCGGAGGACGCATTCCAGTTCCGGAAAGTGCCCGGGACCAGATAGCAGCTACCGTCGATAGCGGGAGCGGATAGGGTCTCGATTTCGCCACAAAAGTCGCTATAGCGGCGCGCTTCCCTATGGCTACCAAACTCCCCTCCCCGCCGCGTGTCGGCATGGTTTCGCTCGGCTGTCCCAAGGCGCTCGTGGATTCCGAACGGATCCTGACCAAGCTGCGCGCCAACGGCTACGACATGTCGCCCGACTATGCCGGCGCCGACGTCGTGCTGGTCAACACCTGCGGTTTTTTGGACAGCGCCAAGGAGGAAAGCCTGGAGGCGATCGGAGAAGCCATTGCCGAGAACGGCAAGGTCGTCGTCACCGGTTGCATGGGCAAGGAAGCCGACGTCATTCGCGCACGCTTTCCCGAGGTGCTCGCCATCACCGGACCGCAGCAATATGAGGAAGTGGTCGGCGCCGTGCTGGAGGCCGCGCCGCCGGTCGCCAATCCCTATCTCGATCTGGTGCCCGAGCAGGGCCTCAAGCTCACTCCGCGCCACTACAGCTATCTGAAGATCTCTGAGGGCTGCAATCATCGCTGCAGCTTCTGCATCATCCCGTCGATCCGCGGCGACCTCGCGTCACGCCGGCCCGATGCGATCCTGCGCGAAGCGGAGAAGCTGGTGGCCGCCGGCACCAAGGAACTGCTGGTCATCAGCCAGGATACCTCCGCCTATGGCGTGGATATTCGCCACCAGCCCCGCGATTGGAAGGGCCATGAGGTCCGCGCCCACATGACCGACCTCGCGCGGGAGCTTGGCAAGCTGAAGACGCCGGAAGGCGAAACTCCCTGGGTCCGCCTTCACTATGTCTACCCTTACCCGCACGTCGATCAGGTCATTCCACTGATGGCCGAGGGGCTGGTTCTCCCCTATCTAGACATCCCCTTCCAGCACGCTTCTCCGAAGGTTCTGAAGGCGATGCGCCGCCCGGCCAACGAGGCGAAGGTGCTTGAGCGGCTGAAGAATTGGCGCTCCATCTGCTCCGACATTGCCATCCGCTCAAGCTTCGTGGTCGGATTCCCGGGCGAGACCGACGAGGATTTCGAATATTTGCTCAGCTGGCTGGAAGAGGCTCAGCTCGACCGCGTCGGCGCCTTCCGGTTCGAACCGGTCGAGGGCGCCGCGGCCAACGCCCTTCCCGACCATGTGGCGGAAGAGCTCAAGGAAGAGCGCTACCAGCGCGTTATGGAGCTCACAGCGAGGATTTCGGCCGAGAAGCTCGCCGCCAAGGTCGGAAAGACGATCGACGTGCTGATCGACCGCGTTGATGATGTTCAGCCCCAAGAGGGAGGCCCGGACCGGGGACACTTCGATGCTCCCCATCCCGAGCACCACCACGACATGGGCGCTACCGGCCGCTCCAAGGCCGACGCACCGGAAATCGACGGCGAGGTCCACCTGCGCGATGCAGGTGGGCTAAAGCCGGGCGACATCGTTAAGGTGCTGGTGGAGGACAGCGACGAGCACGACTTTTTCGGGGCGCCATCCTAACCTCCCCTTCTACACAGAATGTACAATGGGTGGGTGCTGCCGCGAGCAAATCCTGAAGTGCCCACAATGTGTTAACGCTGAATTCTAGACCGCGGCACTTGAAGGCGTCGCCTGTTAAGCGCAAAGTTAACGGCTTAACAGGTGGGGCAAATCGGATGGCGCGAGTCTTTCTCAGCTATGCGCACGATGACGCAGGCAGTGCCAAGAAGCTGGCGAGCGCGCTGGAAGAGGCAGGGCATGAAGTCTGGTGGGATTTCCATCTGCACGGCGGCTCTCGTTTCAGCAACGAAATCGACCGCGCGCTGAAGAATGCCCAAGTTGTTGTCGTGATCTGGACCCCGGCGTCGGTAACGTCCGCATGGGTGCAGGACGAAGCCGCCGAAGGAAGAGATTCTGGGCGACTCTTGCCGGTCGTGCTCGACGACACCAAGCCACCGCTGGGATTCAGGCAGTTCCAATGCGTCGACCTCGCGGAATGGAACGCCGAGGGGCGGGCCGCTTCGCTGCAGAATCTCACTTCAGCAATCGCCAAGACAGTTGGTGATGAATCGGGTGATGGTCAGGCCGCAGGTCGGGCTGAATCGGCGCAGCCTCTCCCATCGATCTCGGTCTGTGTCTTGCCGTTCGTGAACATTAGCGACGATTCCGAGCAGGAATATTTCAGCGACGGGATCACCGAGGATATCATTACCGATCTTTCGAAGGTTTCGTCGCTGGAAGTCGTCGCTCGAAACACTGCCTTCACGTTCAAGGGCAAGGCATTCGACGTCAAGGAAGTAGCGCGGACACTGGATGTCAGCCATGTGGTTGAAGGTAGCGTGCGCAAGGCGGGGAGCCGGGTCCGGATCAGCGCGCAGCTGATCGCTGGAGATACTGGTCGCCACCTCTGGGCCGAGCGGTACGATCGGGATCTGACGGACATTTTTGCGATCCAGGACGAAATATCCCATGCGATCGTCGAAGCGTTGCAGCTGAAGCTGCTTCCGGAAGAAAAGATGGCGATCGAACATCGCGGCACCTCGAATGCGGAAGCTTACCGGATTTACCTGATGGCGCGGCAGCAGTGGGTCCGCGGCTTTACCGGTGACGTCAAGCGCGACGAAGCGATCGTGCGTATTTGCCAGCAGGTCGTTCAGCTCGACAAAAACTATGCCCAGGCATGGGCGCTGATGGCGCTGGCCCAGGCGGAATTGCGATTCTGGCACGGTAGGGAGGAAGATGCATTACCCGCTGCCGAGCGCGCGCTTTCCATCAATCCACAGCTGCCCGAAGCCCTGTGCGTCAAGGCCCACTACCTGGAAGATGAGGGCCAGGAGGCGGAGGCGATCTCGTTGATTGACACGGCGCTCCGCCTTGGTCCCGAATCGTGGGAAGTCAATCGCGAAGCCGCACGGATGCTATACCGCCAGGGCCGTACTGCCGAGGCGATCCCTTATTTCGAGAAAGCCATCGGCCTCATGAACTCGGATTTCCACAATCCGGTGATGCTGATCAGTTGCTACACCGCGATCGGCAATGCGGACGCTGCAAATCGCGCGGCGCGACTGACCCTGGAGCGTGCGGAACGTGCGCTTGCTCAAGACCCGACGAACGGGCCCGCGATCGCCAATGGGGCCTTTGCCCTCGCAACGCTCGGAGAAGCGGATCGAGCGAGAGAATGGATCGAACGAGGACTGCTCCTCGACCCGGACAATCAATACATGCGGTACAATGTGGCGTGCCTGCTTGCGTCCCAGCTCAGGGATGATGACGCCGCCATGGATGTGCTGGAGCCGTTTTTCGATCAAGTGAGTACCGCGTCACAGCTCAAGCATGTGGAAGCCGATCCCGATCTCGAGCGGCTGCATGAGCAGCGGCGCTTCCAGGCCATGCTCGCTGCAACCAAGCAGCGCTTGGGCCTGGCCACTGACAGCAACGTTGTCCGCGAAGAGGCAAAAGCGGACGTTGAGTGACGTGCGCAATGTGCGGAAAACGGACATTCGTGGTTCAAGCCGAGAGGCCGAAGACCGCCGAAGGCTCGTCCATCGACGAGCAACCGCATGGATGTGATGAGCTCAGCACGAAGGAACGGTTGCTGGATTCTCTCCGTGACGGCCTGCCACAGCGCTACTCTGCCGCCCCAGCCATCATAGCGGCAATGGAACAATCTGAGATTTCCGCCGTTCCTCCTGCCTCAGGTCAGGAGGAAAATCATGACGACAGCCAGGCTATTCGGGCTGACGCTTCTTGGGTCGGCCTCGCTTCTTGCCACCGCAGCATCGGCGGAACACGTCCAATCGGGCGGCAAGATTTTGACCGCCTCACTGACCGGCGCCGCCGAAAGGCCGGGACCTGGGGACCCGGATGGCAGCGGATCCATCACCATCACCATCAATCCCGGGCAGAAGAGGATCTGCTACGAGCTGACGGTCGCCGGTATCGAAACACCGACCGCCGCCCATATCCACATCGCTCCGGTGACATCCCCGGGGCCGGTGGTCGTCCCGTTTCCTGCGCCACCGATCGGCGCAAGCTCAGGCTGCATCGACGTCACCTCGCGTCAGGCGGCCCAGCTGATCGCCAAGCCCACGGCCTATTACTTCAACGTCCATAACGCGACCTTCCCCGCTGGGGCCATTCGCGGCCAGCTCGGAAAGGCAGCGCACTAGTCCCCTGTCGCCCGCCCTTGGCCCTTGCTAAGGGCGGGCGCATGACCGATTTCGCATCGCTACTCCAGGCGGACCGGGGCGGCCCGGCCCATCTTATCCACCTCGTCGACAAGAATAGCTTCGCCGACTGGGCGAAGAAGCAGAGCGCGGCCCGACGCCATTTGCTCGGGGCAATGCGCTTCGAAGGGAAAACGGGGTTCCAGTTCGCGATTCTTCCCGCCTCACAGGGCCATGAATGGGATGTGGTTTCGACCGTAGCCAATATCGCCGAATTATCGCCCTGGTGCCTGGCGAAGCTGGGCGAAGCACTTCCCGAAGGCAGCTATCGCCTCGCCGACGGCGAACCCGGTCCAGCGATGCTTGGCTGGCTGCTCGGCCAGCATCGCTTCAAGGCCTACAAGTCGAAGAATGAGGACAGCAGTGGTCCGCGCGTGCTGCTGACTAAGGAAGCGGCGGATATCGATCGCACCGTTCGGTTGGCCGAAGCGACGGTGCTCGTGCGCGACCTCGTCGACACCCCGGCGGGGGATCTTGGTCCCTCCGAGCTGGAATCGGCGGCCCGCGACCTCGCCAAGCAGTTCGGCGCAAAGGTTGAAGTCACCTCGGGCGATGCGCTGCAGCAGGGCTATCCGATGATCGCCGCGGTTGGCCAGGGTGCGACAAGGGAACGTGCGCCGAAGCTGATCGAGCTTCGTTGGGGTAAGGAAAACCATCCCAAAATTGCGATCGTCGGCAAGGGGGTCTGCTTCGATAGCGGCGGGCTCGACATCAAGCCGGCGTCCGGCATGCGGCTCATGAAAAAGGACATGGGCGGAGCTGCGCACGCACTCGCTTTGGCGAAACTGGTGATGGCCGAACGGTTGCCGGTGCATCTCCACCTGCTGATCCCCGCAGTCGAGAACGCGGTATCGGCCGCTGCCTTCAGGCCCGGTGACGTAATTGCGAGCCGCAAGGGGTTGAAGGTCGAAATCGACAACACCGACGCGGAAGGCCGGCTGATCCTCGGAGATGCGCTATCGAAGGCCGGGGAGGGAGAGCCGGAGCTGATCCTGGACTTTGCTACCCTTACCGGCGCGGCGCGCATTGCGCTCGGCCCGGACCTTCCCGCGATGTTCGTCAACAATGACCAGCTTGCCGCCGATCTTGAAGTCGCCGCCAAAAAAGTGACCGATCCGGTTTGGAGGATGCCCCTGTGGGACGGCTATGACGAGATGCTGAAATCAGACCTTGCCGATCTCAGCAATGCGGCGGACTCGCCGATGGCAGGATCGGTCACGGCTGCGCTGTTCCTGCGCCGGTTCGTGCCCGAAGGAACGCATTGGGCCCATTTCGACACCTTCGCCTGGCGGTCGAGCGCGAAACCGGGTCGGCCGAAGGGTGGCGATGCCCTTGGCCTCCGCGCCGCATTCGCCATGCTGGAGCAGCGTTACGACAATTAAAGAATGCCTCAATCCGTCGCCCTAAGGTGCGGTTTTATCGCCACTTTGTAAGATCGTTACGCAACCAATCCGCCCTTGCTCGGTTACCCTATTGCTACGCGACGATAGGAGATATCGAACTTATGGCCGATGCTTCGCTGTCGGGCTGGATGCGGGCGCTGATCGAGTATGTCCGCTCGGGTGAGCCTGATCTTACCAATCGGCAAATGGCCTTGCTGATGCTCGTCTACCTGACGCCGGGCCCGCACACGGTCCGCGGTCTTGCGCGGATGCTGGGTGTGTCGAAGCCGGTCGTAACGCGCGCCTTGAATACTTTGGGAGCACTCGGCTATCTGCGCCGCGAGCGGGATCAGGACGACCGCCGCAACGTGTTTGTCGTCCGCACCAACGACGGGGCCGAATTTCTTGAAGGGTTCAAAAAATACCTCCGCGCAGGCGAAGACGACAGGCGCCGCGCAGTCGAGCAGCGCGGAAAGGAACACGCCTTCGCCAGTCACTGACGGGTTCGCATTGACCGGTCCTTCCAACCTTCCTGACCCTGCCACCAATGCCTATCGCAAGGATCTTGCCGATGTCGGTCTCGCCGGCATGGTGATCGCTTCCCACTATGCAGAGCCGCTGGTCCGCCATCTGGCCGCTCCGGCCAGCCTGGTTGCGTCAGCAGCCGCTGACTCGCAGCCGATCGCGACGCTTAATGCGGGCGACGAGTTGCGCGTGCTGGACATCAGCCTCGGTTGGGCTTGGGGCTACGGTCCTGACGGCAGGGTCGGTTATGTTCCGGCCGAGGCGGTCGCGCCTTAGTTACATCTGGATTCGCTCAGTTCCGCTCGGCCTGGCGGCCTCTCTACATTTCACCGCGGGCGCGCCGGATCGCATACCATCTGGCGACATTGGCATTATGCTGCTGCAGCGTGTCGGCGAACACATGCCCGCCGGTTCCGTCTGCCACGAAGTAGAGCGCCTTGGTCGGAGCGGGATCAAGCACGGCAGCGATGCTTTCTCGGCCCGGATTGGCGATTGGTCCATCGGGCAGGCCGGGCTCTCGATAGGTGTTATACCCTGTGATGGCGTTCAGCTCCGACCGCCTGATCCTTCGGCCGAGCGGCTTGCCCTTGGTGATCGGGTAGATGACCGTCGGATCCGCATCGAGCTTCATCCCGATGCGCAAGCGGTTGCAATAGACACCCGCCACCATCCTGCGTTCTGACGGCTTGCCCGTCTCCTTCTCGACAATCGAGGCGAGGACGACGGCTTCCTCCTTGGAATTGACAGGGCAATCGCCCTTTCGGCCAGTCCAGAGGGCCGCAAGTTCCCTATCCATCGCATCGGTCATCCGCTTCACGACGGCAGCTCGGGTTTCGCCCCTCTGCCAGTCATAGCTGTTGGGCAGCACAGAGCCTTCCGGCGGAAGCGGTGCCGGCCCCGTCAGTTCCGGGATCGCAACCAATTTTTCCTGCACCAGGATCGACGGCATGCCCTCTGGAATGGTCAGCAGCCGAATGACGGGACGGCCATGCTGAAGAATGTCCAGCACCTCGGCGCCGCTCGCGCCGGCCGGGATTTCGAACTCGCCGGCCTGCACCGGATCCGACGACCCGAACAGCCGCGCCATGGCCCGATAGCTGGTTGCATTGCCAGGAATGACGCCCTGCTGTTCCAGCTGGCTTGCCACTGAAGCGAGCGTAGATCCCTCTTCCACCGTCACACGGTGAGGACCCTGCTTGGGGCCCGGCGACGCCCACAGCAGCCAAAAGCCGCCTGCGCCGGCAAGCAGGCCGAGCGCTGCAACGACCAGGATCAGCCGTTTGAGCATAATTGCCGCTTAATCGACCGCTTTCACGATCAGCGAAGCGTTGGTCCCGCCGAAGCCGAAGCTGTTGTTGAGGGCGGCACGCACCTCGCGCTTCTTCGCCTTGTGCGGAACAAGGTCGACGCCAGCGGTCCCATCGCTCGGATTATCGAGATTGAGCGTCGGCGGGACGATCTGGTCGCGGATGGCGAGAATGCAGAAGATCGTCTCGACCGCTCCAGCGCCGCCCAGAAGATGCCCGATGGCCGATTTTGTCGAACTCATCGAGATATTGGCGGCTTCATTGCCGAACAGCTTGCGGACCGCGCCCAGCTCCAGCTCGTCGCCGAGCGGCGTGGAGGTCCCGTGAGCGTTGATGTAGTCGATGTCTCCCGGCGACATTCCGGCCTTTTTCAGGGCCATCTCCATCGACCGATAGGCACCCGATCCTTCCGGGTGCGGCGCGGTTACGTGATAAGCGTCGCCCGACAGGCCATAGCCCACGACCTCGGCATAGATCTTGGCGCCGCGCGCCTTGGCATGCTCATACTCTTCGAGCACGACCACTCCCGCACCTTCACCCATGACGAACCCGTCGCGATCCTTGTCATAGGGCCGCGATGCCTTTTCCGGCTGGTCGTTGAACGCCGTGCTGAGCGCACGCGCCTGGGCGAAACCGGCAATTCCAATCGGGCAGATGGTCGCCTCTGCACCGCCGGCCAGCATGATGTCGGCGTCCCCGTCCTTGATCATCCGCGACGCGTCGCCGATCGAATGGGCGCCGGTCGAGCAGGCGGTAACGACCGCATGGTTCGGGCCCATCAGGCCATATTTGATCGACACCTGGCCGGAGATGAGATTGATCAGCCGTCCGTGCACGAAGTGCGGGCTGACCCGTCCCGGTCCCTTTTCGGCCAGCACCAGGCTCTCGCTTTCGATGCCGGGAAGGCCGCCGATGCCGGAGCCGATCGAGCAACCGGCGCGCAGCTTGGTGGCCTCATCCATGTCGGTGAGGCCGGCGTCCTCGATCGCCTGTCCGGCGGCGTCAATTCCGTAGACGATGAACGGATCGACCTGGCGCTGCACCTTATGGTCCACACGCTTATTGGGATCGAAGCCATAGGGATGATCCGCGGGCTTGACCTCGCAGGCTACGTGGCACTTCTGGTCGCTGGAATCGAACCTCGTGATTCTTCCAGCGCCGGATTTGGCGGCAAGGAGGTTCGACCATGTGGTCTCGACGTCCGCTCCAAGCGGAGTCACCAGTCCAAGACCCGTCACCACGACACGGCGCATGCAATCTTCCCTTCGAATTCACCCGAAATGCAAACGGCCTCCCGATGTTCCGGGAAGCCGTTCGTGCCGCCTCATGGGCGGGCGGCAGCCAATCGGTTCCCGATCAGCCCTTGTTGCTGTCGATATAGTCGATCGCGTCCTTGACGGTCGTGATTTTCTCGGCCGCATCGTCCGGGATCTCAACGCCGAATTCTTCCTCGAACGCCATGACCAGCTCGACGATGTCGAGACTGTCGGCGCCCAGATCGTCGATGAAGCTCGCTTCTTCGGTGACCTTTTCGGCCTCGACGCCGAGATGTTCGACGACGATCTTCTTCACCCGATCGGCGGTCTCGCTCATGTGGACTTTCCTCCGTTAGATTTTGCGCTGCCCTAGCGTCCGCTTGGCGTACGGGCAAGCAGTCATTGCGAGCCCGGCACGGCCGCCAGAAGCATTGCATCGCGGCGACAATGGATTGCTTCGCCCATTCGTTCCTCGCAATGACAGGACAATGAGCGGCGCACGACCCCTGACCTCCGGAGAGATCGAGCTTGCCCGATCGGTTTTCGGTGATGCGATCGATTATCGCCGAGTCAGCCTTGTTCGACGCAAATGGTGGCCGTTCCAGCCGCGCGGTATCGTGATGGCCCCGACCGGCAATATCCATTTCCATCCGAAGAGCCCGCTTTGGTCGGAGGATTTCTCGAAGGAGCGGCTGCCGCTGCAAGGGCTGTTCATCCACGAAATGACCCACGTCTGGCAGGCGCAGACCCGGGGTCGCTGGTATCTGCCGCTGATGCGCCACCCATTCTGCCGATACAGCTATAGGATGGTCGAAGGACGCCAGTTCGGGCGTTATGGCCTCGAACAGCAGGCAGAAATGGTCCGCCATCGCTTCCTCGCGCAGCGGGGCCATCGGTCGGCGGCGTTAATTCCGCCCAGTTTCCTGCCGTTCAACGCTTCTGTTACAGAAACGCAACAGTCTTAGGGCGAAACGCCGCACCCCCCTTTTCGCAGGCGCGAAGTAGCATAGTCTGCGGGCACCTAAAGAAATCAATAATGGGGGTTCACATGTCTTTCCGTGTCCACGCTGTGCGTAGCCTGCTGATCAGCGCCGCTGCCCTTGCAGTCGCAACGCCCGCTTGGGCACAGACCGAGGAAGAGCAACAGGCACAGGCATCCAACGAGGCTACCGAGGCGAGCCAGGGCGACCTGATCATCGTCACCGCCACCAAGCGCGCTTCGACCGTCCAGGACGTCCCCTTCTCGATCAATGCGCAGACGCAGGAAGACATCCAGCGCGCCAATGCGAATACGATCGAGGATATCAGCCGCAATGTTGCCGGCCTGGCCGTCCAGAACCTCGGGCCGGGCCAGAGCCAGGTCTCGATCCGCGGCGTTTCCGCCGGCCAGATCGTCCGCGACCAGCCGGGCGTGAAGGAGCAGGTAGGCGTCTACCTCGACGAATCCGTCATTTCGCTGTCGCTGTTCACGCCCGACATCGACCTGTTCGATCTGAACCGCGTCGAGACTCTGCGCGGTCCGCAGGGCACTTTGTTCGGCTCAGGCAGCGTCGGCGGCACTCTCCGCTACATCACCAACCAGCCGCGCCTCGGCCGAACCGAGGGCTTGGCCGAAATCAATTTTAACCATGTCCATGACGGCGAAATGGGCGGCCATGTGAAGGGTGCCATTAACCTGCCGATCGGCGAGACGATGGCTGTTCGCGCCGTTGGCTATGCGACCGGTTATGCGGGTTTCATCGACGCAATCGGGCCCGCCGCCGGCGAGGATATCAACGGAGGCAGCCGCGTCGGTGGCCGGCTGTCGCTGCTGTGGCAGCCGGTCGAGGAGTTAAGCATCACACCCCGCGTCGTCTATCAGAAGATCAAGGCCAACGGCTTCAATCGTGAAGAGCGCTATAATTTGTTCTTCAATCAGTTCACGTCGGTGGGATCGGACAAGGGCCCTGGCAAACGCACGCAATATCTGCTGCTTCGCGAAGATTTTAAGGACGAAACAATCATCGCGGACCTGACGGCATCGTACGACTTCGGCCCGGCCGAACTGACATCGGTCACCAGCTACATCAATCGCGACATTTTGGTTTCGCGCGACGCATCGGCGCTGACGGGATCGGTCTTCGTTTCCTCCTTGGTTGGAGCGGTTGACCCGGCCATTACCCTTCTCCCGTCAAACCTGCGCGACACAACCGACCTCAAGACCTGGACGCAGGAAGTTCGCGTCGCCTCGACCGGCGATGGGCCATTTCAATGGCTCGTCGGCGGGTTTTATTCTGATGTCGAGCGCGTTTATGCTCAGCGCCTACCGACGCCAGGCTATGACGCCTTTATCGACGCGGGGCTGGGCGCTGGGACATCGGCGGCCGTGGCGAATGGCTATGGGCCGGACTCGCCGTATAACGCCGACCTGCCGTATGACATCAAGCAACTCGCCGGCTTCGGTGAAGCAACCTATGATTTCGGCCAGTTCAAGCTTACCGCCGGGGCTCGTTATTATGACTTCGAGGAAGAGCGCGATTTTCTAAATGGCGGCCTATTTTCTCCGCGATTCACCCAGCTCGGCGCAAAGACCTCATCGAACGGCATCAGCCCGCGTTTAATCGCCACCTGGGAGCCGAACCGGAACCTCAGCGTAAACCTCCAGGCTGCCAAGGGCTTCCGGCTAGGCGGTATCAACGACCCGCTGAACACTCTGCTATGCTCGGATGAAGACGCGGCCATTTTTGGCCCGTTGCAGTCTGATTCTTACGACGATGAAACGCTCTGGAACTACGAAGCGGGCGTCAAATATTCGAAGGGCTCGATTACCGCGAACGCTGCTATCTTCCACACCAAGATCAAGGACCTCCAGGTTACGGTAGATGCTGGTGGCTGCTCGTCACGCATCGTGCTTAATGCCGACAAGGCACATACCACGGGCATCGAGGGCGAATTCGCTGTGTCTCCTTTGGAAGGCCTCGATCTGTCTGTGGCCGGCAGCTACGTCTCCTCAGAATTTGATTCGACCGTGGACAATCCAATCCTGGCGAACCGTACCGGCATTCGCGAAGGCAATCGCCTCCCGTCCGTGCCGAAATTCCAGATGGCCGCGACGGTGAGCTACGGACAGCGGTTCAGCGACAATGCCGATTGGTACGTCAATGCCAGCTGGCAGCATGTCGGCAACCGCTACACCCAGCCGGGAGATCAGGAGTCGACCAATGAAGTGTTCAACCCCCCATCAAATGGCATGCTTTGGTTCGATCCTGTAACGGGAGACTTCGGACAGGAACCCTTCGATTGGGGTTCGCTCAGGCTTCCCTCATACAATCTGGTCAATCTGTCGGCCGGGATCGAATGGGACATGGGCCTGGAAGTCTCTGTCTACGTCAACAATGTGTTTGACGAGACCGCCTTGCTTTCATTCGATCGCGAGCGCGGCGGCCGCGCCCGGCAGGGCTTCAACATCAGCACTCCACGTACCGTCGGAATCACCACCCGAATCAAGTTCGGGAACTGATGCCGGGCGGCGGGCTCAGGAGTTCGCTGAACTTGACCCGCCGCACATTGATCGGCGGCATCACGGCCGGGGCGCTCGCTCCGGCCGTTTTGCGTGCAGCGAAACCGGGCAGCGCGGCGCACGTCGCCGTGATCGGCGCAGGCGTATTCGGATCTTGGACCGCCGAGTATCTCCGCCGGTCGGGCCACCGAGTGACCCTGGTCGATATGGCGGGGCCCGCCCACAGCCGCGCCAGCTCCGGCGGCGAGAGCCGGATGACTCGTGGCGGCTATGGCAAGGATGAAATCTACACGCGAATGGCCTTCGCCAGCCTTGCCGAATGGAAGAAGCTCAGCGAAGCCTCGGGCCTGCCGATCTTCATTCCAAGCGGCGTGCTGTTTTTCTCGAACAAGCCAGGCGACTATTTCGACGGCAGCATTGCGGTTCACCGGAAGCTGGGGATGCCGCTTGAGCAGTTGGACGGCCCGCAGCTGCAGCGCCGTTTCCCGATGATCGACTTCAGCGGAGTCATCATCGGCCTGTTCGAGCCGGGATTCGGCGCGCTGATGGCACGCCGCGCGGTCCAGACCCTCGTCAAGGGCTTTGTCGGATCAGGCGGCGAGTATCGCATGGCATCTGCCGAGACCCCACAGACGCAAGACGCTCCGCTCCGCTCGCTGCAGCTGTCCGACGGCACGGTCGAGGCCGACGCTTTCGTTTTCGCACTCGGCCCCTGGCTGCCCAAGCTGTTCCCGGACATCCTGGGCAAGCGCATCTTCGCTACCAGGCAGGAAATCTTCTATTTCGCGCCACCAAGGAGCGACCGGCGCTTCCTGCCCGACTCCATGCCGGGCTGGGCCGACTTCAACGACGGCGACATGTTCTATGGCTTCCCCGACCTTGAAGCGCGCGGCGTCAAGTTCGCGCATGACAAGCACGGCGCCTATGTCGATCCTGACACCCAGTCGCGCGAACCGACCAAGGCTGCGCTCGACGAAGTCATCGCCTTTCGCGACCGCCGATTCCCGCTTTTGAAGGGCGCGCCGGTAATCGGGGCCGAGGTCTGCCAATATGAGAACAGCTCCAACGGCGATTTCCTGATCGACCGCCATCCCACCATGCCCAATGTCGTCCTGGTCGGCGGCGGCTCCGGCCATGGGTTCAAGCATGGCCCTGAGGTCGGCCGCCTGGCCGCTGAGCTGGTCTCAGGCGGCGGCCAACAGGCCGAGCCGCGCTTCACACTCGCAACCAAGGGTGAAACCCAGCACCGCGAAGTGCATTGATCCCGATATAGGGAGGGTCCCATGCTGGAATTCATCGCCTCGCCCGAAGACGTTATCGCGCTGAAAATCAGCGGCTCCATCAAGGGAGCCGATCTCGATCTGATCATGGACCGTCTCGATTCGGTCATGGCCAGCCATGACAAGGTCCATGTTTTCGTCGAAACGCACGCCATCGCCGGCTTGGAGCTTTCGAGCCTGCCACATTATTTCAGCCGGGCCATGCCGCTGTTCGGCAAGCTGAGCCGGTTCGGCCGGGTGGCTGTCGTAGCGGACCAGGCATGGATCCGAGTTGGAACGCGCATCGAGAGTGCGATGCTGCCGATGATAAGCTATCGAACCTATGAGCCCGACGAGCGCGACGAGGCGCTCACCTGGGTGTTCACGGGGGTTGATCCGACCGAGGGCTAGCTGGCCTTCGCCACCGCGACGAGCGCGGGCCTCAACAGCCTGTCCTTTAGCATATAGCCCGACTGCATTTCCTCGACGATCGTGCCGGGTTCCGACTTGTCGGTGGCGATTTCGATCATCGCCTGATGCTTGTGGGGGTCCAGCGGCTGGCCGAGCGATTCGACGCGGACAATTCCTTGCCGCGAAAAGACCGCATCCAGTTCGCGCAATGTCGCTTCGATCCCGTCGACGAAGGTCTTCACCTTCTCGTCGGCCAGGGCTGCTTCCGGAACATGGCTGAGCGCTCGTTCCAGATGGTCGCGCACCGTCAGCATGTCGCGGGCGAAGCCGGAGACCGCATAGGCCGAGGCCTGCTGCTTCTCCGCTTCCAGCCGGCGGCGGACGTTCTGGGTCTCGGCATGGGCATAAAGCGCCTTGTTGTTCGCTTCCTCGAGCAGCCTCTGCAGCTGCGCAACCTGATCATGCTCGGCCAGCTCCGGCGCATCCGCCGCGGTTTCCTCCCGAATTTCTTCGGCTTCCTGGTGAAGATCTTTCTTGTCCATCATCTCATAAATCTCGTGAGGGCTTGCGCCGTGAAATCCACCATGGGGACGACTCGCGCATAGTTCAATCGTGTCGGCCCAATGACGCCCACAACGCCGACCACCTGCCCTTCGCTCCCACGATAAGGCGCGGCGATGACGCTGGAGCCGGAAAGGGCAAACATTCGGTTCTCGCTGCCGATGAAGATTCGGCACCCCTGCCCTTCGCGAGCGCCCTCCAGCAGCCGGACGATGTCCTGCCGATCTTCCAGCTCGTCGAGCAGGCGCCTGACCCGCTCCAGGTCCGCCGCGGCACTTTCGTCGATCAGGTTTGCCTGTCCCCGGACGATCAGCACCGGCCGCTGGGCATGGTCTTCGCTCCAATCGGCGAGACCGCTGGCAACCAATTCGGCGGCTGCGGCGTCGATCGCCTCTCGCCGCTGGATGATCTCCGCCCGCAAGCGAGCCTCCGCCTCGTTGAGGGTCAGGCCGCTCAGCCGAGCGCTGATAAAATTTCCGACCTCCGAGAGTGCAACCGGACTGGTGCCGGGTGGAAGCGGAACGACGCGATTCTCGACGCTTCCGTCCATCCCGACGAGGACCGCCAAGGCCCGATCGAGCCCCAGCGGTACGAAACTCAGCTGCCTCAACCGGATCTCAGTCTTTGGCGCCAGCACGACGCCTGCGCAGGCCGACAGCCCGGAAAGGGTCGCGGTCGCCGCCGCGAGCGCCTCCTCGACTGTTCGGTCTTTAAGCTGCGCTTCGATCGCAGCCCGTTCTCGTGCCGGCGGCACGGCGTTGTGCATGATCCCGTCGACGAACAGCCTGAGGCCCGTCTCGGTCGGGATTCGCCCCGCGGATGTATGCGGGTGCGTCAACAGCCCGAGCTCCTCAAGCTCCTGCATGACCCCGCGGATCGACGCCGGCGACAGGCTTACCGCACCGGCAAGCGTCTTGGAGCCGACCGGCTGCCCGCGGTCGAGGTACGCCTCCACCACCAGCCGGAAAATGTCCCGCATCCGTGCAGTCAAATCGCCGATCGGCTCATTCATGGTGGCGGATTTAGGGCGAAGCCATTTGAAAGCCAACGATCCACAGTCACGGCCTTGATCGTTTCAGGATGATGTCCTGAAACGTGAATCAAAGTCGCATCGATTTCAAAAGAGCCTGATTCACGCCCTGAAATGGATGCCAATAGCTTCCATCCCAGGCGATCAGGCTCTAGGGCGGCACGCAAACAGGGTTCCAAGGAGATTTGCATGCGTCCCAGCGGCCGCGCCCCAGACCAGATGCGCGAGGTTCGCTTCGAACCCGGATTTACCCGCCACGCCGAGGGCAGCTGTCTCGTCAGCTTCGGCGATACCCGGGTGCTCGTCACTGCCTCGGTTGAGGACAAGGTGCCGCCATTCCTGCGCGGCAAGGGCCAAGGCTGGGTAACCGCGGAATATGGAATGCTGCCCCGCGCTACCCATACCCGCGGCAACCGCGAGGCTGCGAGAGGCAAGCAATCGGGCCGGACGCAGGAAATCCAGCGGCTTATCGGCCGCTCGCTTCGGGCCGTGGTTGACCTGCAAAAGCTGGGCGAACGACAGGTGGTGGTCGACTGCGACGTGATTCAGGCCGACGGAGGCACACGCACCGCTTCCATTTCCGGAGCTTGGGTCGCCCTCAGGATCGCGATCGACAAACTGCTTGCCGCTGGCGCGCTGGCCGAGGACCCGATCCGAACCCAGGTCGCGGCGGTGAGCTGTGGTTTCCATAACGGCCAGGCGGTTCTCGACCTCGACTATGACGAGGACAGCCAGGCGGGTTGCGATGGCAACTTCGTGCTGACCGGCAACGGGGAAATGGTCGAAGCGCAACTAACGGCCGAGGGCGAATGCTTCGACGAAGAAGGGCTGCTTCGCCTTTTGCGTCTCGCGCGAATGGGATGCGACGAAATCTTCCGCGGTCAGTTGAAGGCGGCAGGCAAATGAAGGCGATCGGTCCAAAGCTCGTCATCGCGACGCACAACGCCGGCAAGCTCCGCGAAATCCAGGAATTGCTCGCTCCCTACAGCATCGAATGCGTCGGTGCCGCCGAGCTCGGCCTCCCCGAACCCGAGGAAATCGGCAACAGCTTCGTCGACAATGCCGACCTGAAGGCGCGCGAAGCTGCCGACCTCGCCGGCCTTCCGGCGCTTGCGGACGACAGCGGCATTTCGGTCGACGCCCTTCACGGACTGCCCGGGATCTTCTCGGCGCGCTGGGCCGAGGACGATGACGGAAACCGGGACTTCAATCGAGCGATGGAGCGGGTCTGGCGCGAGGTTGAGGAAGCCGGTCCGGAAGCGGGACATGACGCCCATTTCACCTGCGCGCTGACCGTCGCCTGGCCCGACAACGGCCAGGTGGAAAGCTTCGAAGGCAAGGTGTTCGGAACGCTCGTCTGGCCGCCGCGGGGCGACAAGGGCTTCGGCTACGATCCGATGTTCGTACCCAACGGCCACGACCGGACCTTCGGCGAGTTCGAACCGGACGAAAAGCATGCCATCAGCCACCGGGCCGAGGCGTTCAGGAAACTAGTGGCCGCCCTCGGCTGATCGCCGGCCAGTGGGCAGTTCCGCAACCTGGCCCGGCGCCAGATAAACGCCGTCCTTGTTCCCTGCCGGCGCATAGCGACAGACGAAATAATCGGTGGATCCGCTCGACGCGAGCGCGCACCCGATTTCGGTCGTCGTCGGCCACACGATCTGCGTGAAGTGCGACACGTCGCTCCAGTTACCGGTCCGGCTGTTGTTCGGATATGGGCCGGGACGAAAGTTCCTTTGCTCCCCCAGCATCGCTCCGACCATGACGTCGTAGGAAAAAAGCCCGCGCTGGCCGCGCCAGATATTCTCGCCCATCCTCTTGCGACGGCCGGGAGTCCGGTCATGTCCGTAAAAGCCGGTGCTCGCCATATATTGAGCGTGGCGCAGCGCTTCCGTCGCCAGCGGTTCGCTCCAGGCCAGCGGCGCGACTCCAAATTGCCGCCGCGCCTGATTGTGCGCGCTGAGCACCGATGCGCGCAGCATTTGGTCTCCGCGAACGACCGGATTGGGCCGCGTCGCGGCCATCGCTGGCACGACCATCAAAACTGCGAGGACAATGAATCGCTTCACAGGCGATAAATTCGCACAAGCATAGTTAAGAAGGTCTTGAAATGACTTGGTAAAAATCAGCGCAGCAACGTTCCGACCACATTGCCCGCGGGCAGGTAGCGGCAGACGAGATAATCGTTAGCGCGGTTTGATGCAGTGGCACAGCCGACCCGCTGAGATGTCGGCCAGACGATCTGCGTATAGTGAGCGACGTGGGACCAGTTACCGGTCCTGCTGACCGCTGGAAACCGCCCCGGCCGATAATATTTCCGTTCGTCGATCAGCAGGCCGATCATCTCGCCATAGCTGTAGGCGCCGCGCGTCCCCATCCACAGATTCTCGCCCTGTTTCAGCCAACGCCCAGCCTGCGTGTCATGTTCGAACCGGTTAATTCGCGCCAGTCTCGCTGCGTAGACAGCAGCGTCCCGGGCCAGCGCCTCGTCCCATAGCAGCGGCGCAACGCCATATTGACGCCGCGCCTCGTTATGGGCCGCGATCATGGTTGATCGCATCACCACTGGGTTACGGGATTTCGGGCTTTTGTCATTCCAAGGCAGCACGCCGGTTTGCGGCAAGGCAAAGGCGCCGGCTGGAATCGCGAGAGCAAGGGCCGTAAGGAGCGCGCG